>JAIBBY010000084.1 GCA_019694455.1 Pirellulales bacterium | reverse complement strand
CGGGCGCGCGGTGCTTCTACCTTTCGCATGGCGCGCCTGAACCGGCCCGTTCTTTGGCGCGGAAAGGTAGATCGTGGCGCGCGTGTTCGACATAGATGCAGCAAATTTGGAAAACGTATTGCGCGGCGCGCGCAATCTAATCGATGACCTGCGCGACCGTACTACGAGAATAGAGAACCCCGCTCCCCTATCACGCATCCGACGTTCGCGTGAGAGCCTGTCGGGCGGTTCTACTTTTGAACTTGTCGCAGAGTTAGAGCGGATCGGCTTCAACGATCAAAGCGGCGTTGTACTTCTCGCATGCAACAATGCTGCGTCCGTAGCTGATTTTGCGGCCAAAAGCACTAATTGCAGAATCCTGTTCACGGCGCGATCCATGCGGCGGTTGGAATCACTTTACGAAATTTGGACACTGCTTGAACAACTCCGCGCGGACGCGGACAGTGAAACAAACGCCCAAAGCTTGCGCGGATATGTGACCGAGTTTGAATTGGCGGCTGAGAGGCTTCGCAAATCGTTGGATTGGAACCCCAGTAGCTTGAGTACGATATCCTTTGCAGTGTTACATGCAAACGGACGAGCGCGCGAACAGGTTCAAGAGATTTTGCGCGCGATAATGCGAGTGAGTTTCCCCGGCAAGGAATCTGTACGTTTCGGAAGGGCGCATGTCGATGCTTGGCCGGAGGACAAACGCGAATCTCAAGTGCGTGGAATCACAACGATTAACGTCTATGACTCGCCCCCGACCGTGGCGAGCGAAACCGTTGTGACCGACGCGGCGCAAGCCAAGATCGAGGCGCGGCCCGAGGGGGATGGCGAGACGGACCAGCGGCCCGAGGCGCTTGTCGGTTATCTGGGCGGCGCGGCCCTGGCCGACGCCCTTGGCGTGCATCTCACACAGCGCTGCGCATTCGATAGGGCGCTAGGACGCCAGCGGCGGAACCTTTGGGATTGTTGCCGTGAAGTCAGTAACCCCGAAGTGAACAGCCCCAAGTATCTGTATCGCGCGGACTCGCCGAAGCTGCTAGACATTGCGGCCAAATATCGAACCGCGAAATCCGTCTGACATTTGTCGGACGGCTGTCGGACAGCGGCTTTTTTTCGCTTTTTCTGGCCGTGATTTGCCGTCTCTTTCCGTCCGACATTTGTCGGACGGCTGTCTTTTGGCAACCGCAATTGCGCGCTCTTTGCCAAAACGTCGCCCATGCAAGCCGCACTTCGCGGCCTGCGACCAATCGAGGCCATTCCCATGAACGTCAACATCACGCGACCTGTTTCCCCGCCTGCCCCCAAGCTGCTGCTGACCCCGCGTGAGGCGGCGCAGGCCATCGGCGTGAGCACGCGGACGTTGTGGAGTTGGACCGACAGCGGCCAGCTACCAGCCGTGCGACTCGGCGCGCGATCGGTGCGCTACGCGATGAGCGACCTGGAAAACTTCATCGCGGCGCGGCGGCAATCGGCCTAGCGCTCTTCTCTCGCGGGGGTTCGCCAGCAAAAAAAGCCCGGACGCCATGCCAGTAGCGCCGGGCCAAATGGAGTATCGACGTAATGGATTGTACCAAACCCGTTCAAACGCTGTTGTCGAAGCTGCGCGATGCCAAACCGTCCGGCAACGGCTGGATAGCGTGCTGCCCGGCGCACGAAGATCGTAGCCCCTCATTGTCCATCACTGAGGGGGATGATGGGCGAGCGCTCATCAAGTGCCATGCGAAATGCACCACGGCGGCTATCTGCGCCGCCTTAGGGATGAGCATGTCGGACCTGTTCGCGGACTCGCGCGGCAAGAAAAGTGGCAAGTCGCAATCGCAATCAGCGCCCATGCCGAAAGGCGAGCGGTTCGCCACACTGGCCGGCGCCGTCATCGGATTGGGGCAGCGGCTGGGTCCAGTGTCCCACCAATGGGAGTACCACAACGCCAACGGCGAGATCGTGGGCGCGGTGCTGCGGTGGAATCTGCCCGATGGCAAAAAGGAAATCCGCCCAGTGAGCCGCTATGGCGCTCTCCTCTGGGTAGCGTGCGGGATGCCGGACCCGCGCCCACTGTATCGGCTGACGGACCTGCCCGACGCGACTCGCGTCTACGTTTGCGAGGGGGAAAAAGCGACTGACGCAATCCGCGCTCTCGGTCTGGTGGCGACTACTTCGCCACATGGCGCCCAGTCGCCCCGTAAAGCCGACTGGACCCCATTAGCGGGAAAGGAAATCATCATCCTGCCTGACCATGATTCGGCTGGCGCAGATTACGCCGGCAAGGTGGCGTCGATCCTTGCGAGACTGACGCCGGCCCCGGTGGTCAAGCTGGTCGAGCTACCCGACCTGCCCGAGGGCGGGGACGCGGTGGAGTTCGTGGCGGCCCGCGCGGCGGCCAGTGCCGACGACCTGCGGCGGACGGTCGAGGACTTGGCTGACGCGGCGGAAGTCTGGGCGCCATCGCCCTCAACCAGAGGTGACAAAAAAGGACAAGGCAAGCGCGAAGAATCGACGCCATCAGCATCTACGACGCTGGTCCAGACAGCTATCGCTTACGGCGCCGAGTTGTGGCATGACGCCAACGGCGAGCCGTTCGCTTCGATGCCCGTTGGTGAACATGTCCAGTCGCACAAGCTGCGATCCCGCGCCGTGAAGCAATGGCTGGCCCGGCTGTATTTCCATGCGGAGGAAAAGGCGGCGAGTAGTCAGGCCATCACGGACGCCATGAACGTCCTGGAAGCGAAAGCCCTGTACGACGGCGCGGAACATCCAGCGCCGTTGCGATTGGCCGAGCATGAGGGGCGCATCTACATCGACCTGGCCGACGCGAGTTGGCGCGCGGTGGAAATCGACGCGACCGCCTGGCGCGTGGTGGACAATCCCCCCGTCCGATTCCGGCGAACGAAGGCGATGCTGCCCTTGCCCCTGCCGGAACAAGGGGGCGCGCTCGACGCGCTGCGCGATTACGTCAACGTCGATGCGGCTGGCTGGCCCTTGGTGGCGGCCTGGCTGGTCGCGGCGGCCCGTCCCACTGGCCCCTATCCAGTGCTTTGTCTGAGCGCCGAGCAAGGGAGCGGCAAGACGACGGCGGCAAGTTGTCTGCGCAAGCTCATTGACCCCAACGGCGCCGAGTTGCGAGACATGCCGCGCAATCCGCATGAGTTGATGATTGCAGCTACTAATGGCTGGGTAATCGGCTATGACAATCTGAGCGTGGTCCCTGGCTGGTTGAGCGACTGTCTTTGTCGATTGGCCACAGGCGCCGGTTTCAGCGCGCGGCAACTGTACTCCGACGATGAGGAAACGATTCTGGCGGCGACGCGCCCCGCGATGCTGACCGGCATTGAGGATTTGCTGGTGCGGGGGGATTTGCTCGACCGCGCCCTGTTGGTGAACCTGTTGCGGATACCCCCCGATCGGCGCCGGACGGAACGCGAGTTTTGGAAATCGTTCGATGCGCAGCGACCGCGATTGTTGGGCGCGCTGTTGACGGCGGTTTCGACCGCGATGAGGCGCCTGCCCAACGTGCGGCTAGACGAACTACCCCGCATGGCGGACTTCGCCGAGTGGGCGACAGCGGCGGAACCGGCGCTAGGACTGGCCGACGGCGAGTTTCTGCGGACCTACAACCAGAATCGACAAGCCGCCAACGAGTTGGCCATTGAGGCTTCGCCTGTCGCGGGTGCCGTCTACCTGTTGATGCAGGGTGACGAAGTATGGACGGGCACAGCCAAAGAACTACTGGCCCAGTTGGAAGCGATGGCGGATGAGAGCGTGAAGCGGCAACGTGGCTGGCCCGGCACGCCCAAAGCTCTGGCTAACGCCCTGCGGCGGCTGGCGCCGAACCTGCGCGGCATGGAGATCGACGTGGACCTGACCCAGCGCAGCGCGGATCGGCAACGGCGGCGGCTGATTGTTCTCACAAGATTTTGCCTGCAAACAAGTGCCCGCATCGTCCAACGTACCCGCAACGCGGACGATGGCGGGCACGTTGCGGACGATGCGACGGGCGCAAGTACCCGCTGGGAATCCGGCAACAAAGAGAACGCGGCGGCAAGCAACGGAAGTGCGGACGATGCGGGCACGTTGGACGCAGAAAAGCAGACGAAATCTTTTGGTGGGCGAGTTGCGGACGATAGCGGGCACGTTGCGGACGCAAACGCGGCCCTGTCGATGGCGGCTGACGACGCTGTATGGGGGGAGATATGACGCTCGACCAGACACTAGCCGAGGTGGCGCGCCTAAGCGTTTGCTTGTCGGCGCGCGAAGATCGGTTGCGGTACTTCCCCAAAACCTTGCCAGCGGAATTGCTGTCCGGTCTGGCTGCGCACAAAGCCGAGTTGCTTGATTTGCTCTACGAATATGACGAGCGCGCGGCAATCTACGAGTACGACGGCGGATTGTGCCGTGACGACGCCGAAGCCCTGGCCCGGCTGGAAATTTTCGGTTGGGCGCGAAAATCGACGCCACAGAATCGCGTCTAACGCGATATCTCACGCGCCATCGACTCTAACATCGACCGCGACAACCGCCCCTTAGAGCGCAAATTTGGTTTCTGCTTATTTCCGAACCGCATTAAGATGCGAGTTCATCACGAAGGAGAACAGCGACATGGCCAGCGTATCGAAGCGGCCCAACGGCACGCGGTTTGTCCAGTTCACGCTAGGCGACTCGCGCCCCACAATCCGACTCGGCAAATGCTCACAACGCGATGCCGAGACAGTGGCGCGCCACGTCGAAGCCCTGTTGTCGGCCAAGATCAACGGCGCTATCGTCGCCCCCGATACAGCGGCCTGGCTGACGACGGTACACCCCACACTCAAAGAGCGATTGGCCCGCGTCGGATTGATCGAGACGGAATCCCCGCAAGCCTTGGTGACGCTAGGGGAGTTCATGGCCGACTACATCGCCAGTCGATGCGACGTGAAGCCCGCGTCGAAAGTGGTTTGGGGCCACACGCATAGAAACCTACTCGACTACTTCGGCGCTGGTCGCGATATCCGCACCATCACGCCGGGAGACGCGGACCAATTCAAGTTGCACTTGGTAGGCGAGAAGCTGGCCCCGACCACGATCAACAAGCGATTGCAATTTGCGCGCGGTTTCTTCCACGCCATGCGGCGCCGGCGACTCATCGACGAAAACCCTTTCGATGGCGTGCGGGCCAGTGGGGGGAACATCCGGGATCGACAGCGATTTGTGACGCGGGAGGAAATCGACCGCGTACTAGCGGCCTGCCCCAACATCCAATGGCGCGTGATTGTGACCTTGGCCCGCTATGGCGGATTACGTTGCCCTAGTGAAGTGCTGAGCCTGAAGTGGTCGCATATCGACTGGTCGGAGAATCGAATTACGGTTCCATCGCCCAAGACGGAACATCATCCTGGCCGAGAGCAACGCGACTTGCCGCTATTCCCCGAGCTACTGCCGGTGCTGCTAGAGGCGTCCGAAGCGGCCCCCGAGGGCGCCGTCTACGTGGTCGATGAGCGATTCCGCAAGGCGGCCCTTGGCCCGGAAGGCTGGCGGAATTGCAGCTTGGGAAGCCGGTTCAAGCAAATCATCGCGCGCGCCGGTCTAAAACCGTGGCCCCGCCTGTTGCACAATCTGCGGGCCAGTCGGGAGACGGAACTGGTCGAGCGGTTCCCGATTCAGGAAGTGACCCGCTGGCTTGGCAATTCGCCCAAGGTGGCGCTGGAGCACTATCTGGTTTCTCACAAGTCGCACTTTGAAGCGGCGGTGAGGGAACCGACTGGCCAGCTAGCAAGCTCGCCAAACAAAGCGCTGCAAAATGCGCAGCACGCGGCGCACGAAAGTACCCGAAACGGGGTGAACCCAACCGGGGGGGCGCCCCCAAATGCAGCGCTTTTTCCCGGTATTTCTGAACCTAACTCGTTACTGCATAAGGACTTAGCGGAGAGGACAGGATTCGAACCTGCGGACCGGTTAACCCGGTCACGGGTTTAGCAAACCCGCGCTATAGACCACTCAGCCACCTCTCCTAATTGGACCCGCGCCGTGCCGCGGCGCCTTGCGGCAACCGTCGGCCTTGCGAGGGCCTTCTATTCTAACGCGAAATTCTGCGGCGATAAGCCGGCTTTCGCAAGTCGTTTACGTCCCAAATTTTGACAAGACTGGGGCTATTCTCAAAGACACCATTTTTGTCCGCCGGTTCGCCAATTGGGACTTTCCCAAGTAGCGGCGCGGGCCGGATTATCACGAATATCGGCCCGGCCGACGCCATTCGCCAACCGGCGTCGCCCGGTAAGTATACTGGACGCTCCGCACATCGGTTGCGCCATGGATTCGGCGAAAGTTCCCGCGTTTCGCATTTCTTCGATCGTTCCTTGGCGCCAACATGCGTAATCACCTGATCCTGGCGGCATTCGTGCTCTTATTCTTGTCGACGCCGGCCGTATCCACCGACGCCGTGAATCATGCCGCGCTCGCCACGGCGCTGAACTCGATCCAAGAGCCCGACCTCAAGCACCACGTGCAAACACTGGCCGACGACACCTTTGAAGGGCGCGAGGCGGGCAGCCGTGGTGGCCGCGCCGCCGGCATCTACCTGGGCAAGGAGTTTCAAAAACATCGTCTCGCGGGCGCGGGGAGCCAAGGTTACTACCAATCGTTCGGCGGCGGGTATCGCAACATCCTGGCGCGCTTGGAGGGGAGCGATCCGGCGGCGCGCGACGAGGTGGTAATGGTCAGCGCGCATTACGACCATGTGGGCTATGGCAACGCGCAAAACAGCTACGGCCCCACCGGCTACATCCACAACGGCGCCGACGACAACGCCAGCGGCGTGGCGGGATTGTTGGAAATGATCGAAGCGCTGACGCTGCTGCCGACGCCGCCACGGCGCACGATTGTGTTCGCGTTTTGGGATGGCGAAGAGAAAGGGTT
Organism: Pirellulales bacterium; assembly: GCA_019694455.1. Taxonomy (NCBI): domain Bacteria; kingdom Pseudomonadati; phylum Planctomycetota; class Planctomycetia; order Pirellulales; species Pirellulales bacterium. The sequence continues at coordinate 4,576 of JAIBBY010000084.1, read as the reverse complement.
GCTCGGCTCGAAGCATTGGGTGTCGTCGCCGACCATTCCTTTGTCGCAGGTGGCATGTCTGGTGAATATGGACATGATCGGCCGCCTGACCAACAACAAGGTGGAAGTCTACGGCACGCGCACCGCGCCGGGACTGCGGCGCCTGGTGGCGCTGGGCAACCGCGAAAGCGATCTGCGGCTCGATTGCACCTGGGAGATGATCGACAACAGCGATCATTTTCCGTTCTATGAGCGCGGCATTCCGATCTTGATGCTGCACACCGGATTGCACGGAGATTACCACCGGCCGAGCGACGATGTGGAGCGCGTGCAGTTCGCCGGCATGCAGCGCGTGTCGCGCCTGTTGTTTCAAACCGTTTACGAACTGGCCAACCGACCCGATCGCACGCGGTTTCGCCAGCGGTCGCGCGGCGAAGGCGTGCCGGCCCAACAACAGATCGAACGCCCGCTGTCGGCCTTGGCGGGCCGCTTGGGCGTGCGCTTCGACCCCACGGCCGACGCCTTGGCGGGGGTGAAAGTAACTGGGGTCGACGAAGACGCGCCGGCTGATCGCGGTGGCATGCGCGCAGGAGATCGGATCATCGAATTCGCGGGGACGCGCGTCAGCGACGTGCCAACCTTGCGCAAGCTGGTTTGGGCGGCGGAGAGCCCGACGACCGCCTTGGTCACGCGCCAAGGGATCGCCGAGCCGCTGCCGCTCAAGTTGCAATTGATTGGCTCGCCCGTGCGACTAGGCATCACCTGGCGCGAGGACGACGCCGAGCCGGGAGCGATCATCGTCACGCGAGTGGTGGACGGCACGGCCGCCAGCATCGCCGGCATGACGGCCAACGATCGCATCTACGAGGTGAACGGTCAGAGCTTCGCCGACGCGACGGAGTTCCGCAAATTGATAGCGGAGTCGCAGGGCGCCGCAGTACTCACGGTCGATCACGGCGGACAAATCCGCTCGGCGACGGTCGAGATGCCGGGCCGGCAGCCCGCCGCCGACGCGGCCGCCAGCCGTTTGCCTGGCAATCGGCGCGGCTAGCGCTGGCCGTCGCTTTCGATGCGCGGCGCGGCGGAGTCGATCACAATGGTCTTGCCGCCTGCGATTTGCTTGTCGGTTTCGAACTGGCGCAGCGCTTGATCGGCCAGCGCCTTTTCGAGCGCTTGTTGCTGTTCGACCTCGACCAGCCCATCGGTCGACAGGTCGGAAGCCACGCGTACCCGCGCTCGATTGAGACTGACCTTGTCTTGAATGATCTGCTCGATCTGCCCGAAGTTGGTAGTGATGTCAAAGTCGAACGAGCTGGCGAGCTTGGCGATCTCGGCTTCGGCGCGGGTCATCTTGAGTTCCGACTTGTGCTGAGCGATGCGCTGGCGGACTTCGCTCAGACGTCCGGCGGCGAGTTTGATCTTGGCCACATTGTTGGCGTAGGCGCGTTCCTGCAGTTCTAGCTGCGACTCGTTGTCGGCGATTTGATCGCGGAGGCGGGCCAGTTCCAGGGCGAAGCGGCCGGCGGTGTCGCGCTCGCCCGCGGCCAGATAGGCTTCGACGCGGGCGGCCAGTTCGCGCTCGTGCGACTTGTCTTTGGTCACTTGGCGGTTGACGCGCTCGATGAGCGCGCGGTACTGCTCCAGCCCCTCGCGGCCACCTTGCAGTTGCTCGACCGCCAGGTCGTATTCGTACTGCATCTGGCCGATGGGGTCGGCGGTCCAGACCAGATTAGCGAGCTTGTTGGCCTGGGCCTTGAACGTGCGCCAGAACTTGTCAACGATCACGAGTAGGTCCTTTCGATCGGCGCGGAGACAGGTGCGACGCAACATCGGCGCGGCAACCTTGTTCGTCGCGCTTTCCGCTACTATTAACGTGGCGGATAAACCAGCGCGCAGCAAGCCGCTGGGCGCTGCGCTGGCGCGCGAATGCGCCGCCTGTGCTGGCTGTAGGGCGCGGCGTTTGCACCAAACGGGCCGCGCCACGATAATCAGCCGTGCCGCCGCGCGCGGCCATTCCTTTCCATTTCTTGAGAGGCAATCCATGACGGAAGATCCCGACGAACTCATCTCGGTCTATCGGGCGGCGGAAGTGCCGGAAGCGTACCTGGTGAAGAACCTGCTGGGCGATGCTGGCATCGAAGCGCAAGTGACCGAGCCGAACGAGCCGCTGGCCGGCCTGCCGATCGTGCCGGCCGACGTGCTGGTGCGCCGCCGCGATTTGGCGCAGGCAGAGGCGTTCGTGCGGGAGTACGACGAAACGAAGATGGAGCGCGCCGAACGACCCGATTGGAAGTGCCCGGCCTGCAACGCCACGGTGACCGGCGCCTTTGACGAGTGCGACGTCTGCGGCGCGCTGCGCCCCGGCGTGACTGAATAGCGCCCGCGCTAGCCCGAAATCGGAAACGGCGCCACGCACAATAGCGGAAGCGCCAGCGAGGCCAGCCCCAGCACGTAGCGGCCCCAGCCAATTGGCTGCTGGTCGTTGCGCGTGGGGGGATGGTCGGCGCCGAGGAACATGATGAGCAGCAGCATAATCATCCATTGGTACGCCTGCGCCAGCACGATAAAGGCCATTACGGCGAACAGAACTAGCCGCGCCAGCGTCCAGGCGCCGCGGCCAAAAAGCGCGTAGGCAACGTGGCCGCCATCGAGTTGACTGATCGGCAGCATATTCAGGCCGGTGACGAACAACCCCACCCAGCCCGCCATCAAGAGCGGGCTATCGCTCAGCGCCATGCCCGGCCCTAAGTCGGGGTGATACCAGCGCATGAGCACATGAAGCAGATAGGGCGCGTTGAAATGCGTGCCGCTGCCATGCACCACCGGGATCACGGTGGCCTGCATCACGCCGATGATCGTGACCGGCAGCGCGATCACCAGACCGGCGAGGGGCCCGGTCAGGCCGATATCAAAGAGTTCCTTGCGATTGGCCTGCGTCCCTTGCATGCCGATGACGGCACCCATGGTGCCAAACAGGTTCGGCATCGGGATGAAGTACGGCAAACTGGCCGCCACCCGATAGCGCATCGCCTGCAAGAAGTGCCCCATCTCGTGCGTGAACAGAATGCCCATCACGCTCAACATGTAGAGCGCGCCGGTCCACCAGTTGTTGGCGATCGTCTCCCAGAACAAGCTGGGGGCCTTGATAAGGACCGGCAGAAAACTCTCACTGTCGAAGACGCCGGCCAGAAAGGTCGTCACGCAGGTGGCAAAAAAGAGCGCGACCGGCAGGGCCACGCCACGCCCGCGATGAGCGTGCTCTTCGTACTCCCATTGGTCGGGATCTTCGCCTTCGGCCAGCACCTGGGCGGCGACGGGGGTCTCGTGCCATTGCCGCCACTCGGGGGGAGGGGCGGGACCAGTGGGCTGGTCGGCCAGTCGGTCAAAATCGAACGAGCGATACGATCTTTCTTCCACGCCAGCCTCTGACTCTGGTTCCAAATCCCTCAAACGGCCTTTGCGGGCCGTGTGCCGCGGTCGCGCCTTCCACTGGCACTTCGTAATTCTACGCAACAACTTGGCAACAGGTCGGAAACCTTGCCGCCGCCGAGAGTTGGGCGTGGCGTGCTGGTGCAGGGGCCATTTTACCGGGCAAAGGGTCCGGGCCGAAGCACCGTTTTTGTACAAACCGCGCCAGACGCGCCGACCGGCCGAATTGACCGCCGTCGGTTTTCGGAGCAAATTGCGAAAACAGGGGGTGGACTCCGAAAACCCCTTTCCGAAAACGAATGAGAATCGCGATTCTGTTTTCGGAAGATTCTGGTGTGTCACGGCTTGCGCCGCGGCGGCCACACAGGATTGGCGGGAGGGTTTTCGGAGTTTTTGGAATGGAGTGTCAAAACACGCGCGCAATTCGCACGAAGCGGCAGTTGGCGTTTGTTCGCGTTAAGTTTCACTTTCGCAATGGGTTAGAGCCGTGCGTTGCGCGGCAGGCAGGCGGGGGTTTTCGGAGTTGTCGGAATGGGGGTAGTGAATAGTGGTCAGTGGCTAGTGGTCAGGGAAGGAAGAACCGCAGAGGCGCGGAGACGCTGAGGGGGGAAAGTTGTTGAGGAGGGACGAAGTAAAACCCCCCTCACCGCGACCTGCGGTCGCTGCCTCTCCCCCTACTGCGTGGGAGCGAGGCGGAAGAAGGGGAAGAACCGCCGAGACGCGGAGACGCTGAGGGTGCGGGAGTAATCGGGGGCAGTGGCGACCGGCCACCGCCCGACTCCAAGGTTTCCCCGCAAGCGCAACGAGGCGAGTGCGCCGACTGATCGGCGGTCTCAAACGCTCGCTATCCACTAACCACTAGCTGCTGTACGCGATGCAGCCGGCGCAGACGGTGCCGGAGACATCGCCGCGAAGGTGCTCGGCGCGCAGGGCGCGGAACGGGTCGCTGTGCCAGGCCTCGGCGAACGAAGTGGTGGTGAGGTCGCCCATGCTGAAGCGGCCGTCGTGGTCGAAGCAGCAGGCCGACAGGCGGCCATCGAAGGTGATGTGCCCCTCGGTGAAGATCGACCAGCAAGGGATCGGTTCGCGCATGGCGTCGAGCCGGCCAGGGTTGCCGGCCACGGGGCGCGTGCCGCCGGCGCCCGCGGTCAGACCGGCCTGTCCATAC
>JAIBBY010000083.1 GCA_019694455.1 Pirellulales bacterium | reverse complement strand
TTGGCGGCCTGGGCGGTCTTCAACTACCACTTCAACATGTTCGACCGCACGTGGTGCGGCGAAACCGTGTTTCGCCTCTGCCACGAGATGTATCTCGGCGTCAACGTGTTTTATGTGCTCAGCGGCTTTCTCATCTACTATCGCTATGCCGATGAGCTGACGCGTTTCGACCAGGGCTGGCTCGCTCAATTCGCGCGCAATCGCTTCGCGCGCATCTATCCCGTTTACTTCCTGTTGCTGACGATCACCTACCTCTGGGTCGGGTTTCCCGATGTCCGCGCGACGCTCGCCACGTTCACGCTCACGCAAGCGTACTTTCCCGATCTGCTCGACGTCGGCATCCCACAGGCCTGGACGTTAACCATTGAAGAGACCTTTTACTTCAGCGCGCCGCTGTTGTTCTGGCTAGCGCGTCGCGGAACCGTCGTCACGCCGGTGCTTTTGATGTTGGCCGTCGGGTTTGGCCTCGGCTTGGCGCCAGGCAGTCCCTATTACGGCCACTTGGGCCATGTGCTCGGCCGCACACTGTTCGGCACAATCGGTTGTTTTGGCGCCGGCATGATCCTGGCGCGGTTCATGCTTCGGCGCGGTTCACAGCCTTCGGCGGCCGGCCACAATCTTCCCTGGATCACGTATGGCGCGCTGGCCGCTTTAACCCTACTTGTCCTCTACGCCTCCCACCTTGGTCACAGCGTCGAGCCGCGACTCGAACCGGGCGTGATCGGACGCGGACGCGATCACCCTCAGGCTTGGGCGCTCTTGTTCCTGGTGTTTCCCGCGCTCGTCGCTGTTTTCTTTTACGGTCTCATCACCGAACGCAGTCTCATCAAGCGGCTGCTCGGCTCGCCCCTTTTCGTATTGCTCGGCAACAGCTCCTATTGCTTCTATCTAATTCACCTCGGGGTGATTCAAAACTTCCTGCTCGAGCGCGGCATCAACCCCGCGCTTTCCGCAGCTTGGCGCGGCGGATCCGCCGCGCTATTGATATTGTTCGTGCTGCTCAACCTGCTCTCCATCGCCATCTATCTTGGCTTCGAAAAGCCGATTGGCGCTTGGATCAAAAGCTGGGGCGACCTCGGCGCAGTCCCGCGCGATCGGCTGCACCGTGGCGCCTACGTCGCGCTGGCCACCGCCCTATTGGTGACGTTCGCCATGCCCGCTGTGCTCCGTTATGAACAGGCGCAGATCGCCGAAGCGCGTCTGCTCTCTGAGGACGGAGTTTACGAGTCGATCGAGGCGGTCCTCTGCTTCGCGGCCGCCAGCCTCTTGATCGTCGTCGCCATCCGCTCTGACTCCAACTGGCTGCGCCGCGCGTGGCTCAGTCTGGGCGCGCTGGCGCTAATCGGCATGTTCGGCGAGGAGCTAAGTTGGGGACAACGTTTGCTCAATTTATCCACGCCCGCGTGGCTCGCCGCACGCAATCATCAAGGCGAGTTAAGTCTGCATAATTTAGACCTGTTTCAACCTGCGGATGAGGGCAACCGCCTGCAAGTGCTTTGGCTCTTGGCCATGCTCGTCTATCTGGGCGCGCTGCCCCTTGCGGCGCGGGCGTCCACGACTTGGCGTGGCGCGCTCCAGCGTCTGCAACTTCCAGTCCCCAGCATGCCTCTTTGCCTGATGTTTCTCGCCGCCCTGACGCTCCACATGTTCGATCCTCGCCACAGCGAGGTGCTGGAGCTCGCGCTCGATTTCATCCTGTTTGTATTTGCGTGGGAAATCGCCGCCCCGTGGCTCCGCTCACTAGCGCCGACAGCGCGGCGCGTTTGGCTCATCGGCGTCGCGACGCCGGCGATTATTTTGGCCATTGCGCTTTGGACGCAGGCGGGCAAGGTTAAACTACCCACCATCGAGAGTTTGGAGCTCGCCGCGGCCGCTCGGGCCGACATCTCGATCGGCCAGCGCGACACGGCGCAAAACAAGTTGCGCAAGGCCTTGTCGCTGTGGCCACAAAACACGCAAGCGAACTTCGATCTGGCGCAATTGCTCTCGCAATCCGGCGACCACGCGTCAGCAGCGGAGCATCTGCGGAAGGTCGTGTCCGACGAGCCGGCCAATCTGCCCGCCCGCGTGCAACTGGCAACGCTCCTGGCGCAAATCGGCGACATGCCGGCGGCCGTCGCCGAATTGCAAATAGCCCTGTCACAAAAGCCCGAGTCCTTTGAGATCGCCACCAATCTGGCCTGGATTCTGGCGACTGCCCAAGACGACCGGGTTCGCGACGGCGCCGTGGCCGTGCAGTTGGCCGAAGAGGCGTGTCGGCGATCGAATTTTGAGCAACCACTGTCGCTCAATGCGCTGGCCGCCGCGTACGCCGAGGCTGGCCGTTTCGACGAGGCCCAAAAAACGGCCCGTCGCGCCTACGATGTCGCCATCGCCAGCAACCAAGTGGGACTGGCCACCCGAATACGCGAGCGGCAACGCCAGTACGAAAGTCGCCAGCCGTGGCGCGAAGGGGGATGATCTAGTCCAGCGGTTCAAGCGTGAAGTCGTCGACTTCCACCGACACCCCTTGTTGCAGAAACTGCACCGCCACCAAGAGCCGCGATTCCTTGCGCCGCGCCAACACCATTCCCTCCAGCCCCATCAGCGAGCCGCTTTTCACTCGCACACGCTGTCCAGCCTCGATGCGCTGCTCCAGGGTCAGCGGGGCGTTGGCTTCGATCAAACGCTGAATCTGCGCCAGATCGGTCAGCAATTGCCCCTGCTCAATGACCTCAATCACCTGTGTCACACGGTTGGTCGAGAGGCAATCAAGCCGTTGCTCTTCAGTCCCCAGCAGAAAGACATAACTGGTGAACAGCGGAATGTGCGATTCCAGCTTGCGCCCGTTCTGCACGCGCCGCTTGGGGACCAACGGCAGATAGAATGGCGTGCCCGCCTGATGCAGATAGCGAGCCAGGCACTTCTCCTGCCGCGGCTTGGTATGCAGCGCCCACCAGCGACTTCCACTTTGCGCCGGCGCCGGCCGCTGAAACAGATCAGACGGATATAGGCTCGGCTCGTGGGCCAAAATCGGCATCGCAAGTTCTCGCAGCCCGCACTAGTTATGACAGTCGCAACATGTGTGACGTTCCGGCAATCTCGTTCAAACATGGTTCAGGCTATGGCCCCTGTCAAGCAACGAGAATATCGTGGTATCGACCAACCTCCGTCGCCGCAAGGGTTTGGCGACTTCCTCGCCGCACAGCCCATCCCTTTGGATCAGTTTGTCAGTCGCAATGAGCAGTTCCACAGTCAATTCTGTTTCATCCTCCCAAACCGCCGACCAACTCGAGCAGATGATTCGCGCCCGAACGGCGAAAATCGGGATCATCGGCCTCGGCTACGTTGGTCTGCCGCTAGCGCGCATCTTTGTTGAACATGGTTTCGAGGTGCTCGGATTTGACGTCGACCAGGCCAAGGTCGATCGCCTCCGCGCCGGCGAGAGCTATATCGGCCATATCAGCGGCCAATGGATCGCCGAAAGCGTCGCCAACTCCAGCTTTCGCCCCACGGCCGACATGCGCGTGCTCGCCGAGGCCGACGCGATACTCATGTGCGTGCCGACGCCACTCAGCGAAAGTCGCGATCCCGATCTCTCGTTCGTCGAGTCGACTGCGCGGCAAATCGCCAAGACCTTGCGCCGCGGTCAACTCGTCGTACTAGAAAGCACCACCTATCCCGGCACCACGCGAGATATTGTCCTCCCAATCCTGGCCGAACGCGGACTGTGCGTCGAGGAAGACTTCTTCCTCGCCTACAGTCCAGAACGCGAAGACCCGGGCAATCCGCAATTCCAAGCCGGCAAGATACCCAAGATCGTCGGCGGCCTAGGCCCGCGCAGCACCCGTTTGGCTCACCTTCTATACAGCGGTGTCATCGTTCAGGCCCTCCCCGTCACTAGCGCGGAAGTCGCCGAGGCCTGCAAAATCCTCGAAAACACCTACCGCGCCGTCAACATCGCGCTGGTCAACGAGCTCAAGGTGCTCTTCGATCGCATGGGCATCGATGTCTGGGAAGTGATCGACGCCGCCAAGACCAAGCCGTTTGGATTCCAAGCGTTTTACCCAGGTCCTGGCCTGGGTGGCCATTGTATTCCCATCGATCCGTTCTACCTCAGTTGGCTCGCCCGCAAATATGGCCTGCCCACTCGTTTCATCGAACTCGCCGGCGAAGTCAACACGCAGATGCCAGAATACGTCGTGCAGCGACTGGTCGAAGCGCTGAACGATCAATGCAAACCGGTGCGAGACAGCAAGATTTGCATTCTCGGCGTTGCCTACAAAAAGGATGTCGACGATCCTCGCGAGAGCCCATCGTTTGTGTTGATGGAACTGCTGCGTCAGCGCGGCGCAACGCTTTCGTACAACGATCCACACGTTCCGTCGCTGCCCAAGATGCGACATCACCCGCACTTGCCCGCCATGTCCAGTTCCGAGCTGACGCCAGAATTCCTGGCGGCGCAAGACTGCGTGCTCATCGCCACCGACCATTCGCGCTATGACTACGATTTCATCGTCCAGCACTCGCGACTGGTGATCGACACCCGCAACGCCACGCGTCAAGTGACCACAGGGCGTGACAAGATCCGCAAGGCGTAAACTCGGCCTGCTCACAAAATCGCCAGAGCTACCACAAGTTACCCGTCAAACCCCTGGCAGCCCCCCATACCGCATTGCGGCCTGCCGCAACCGCCGGGCATAGGACCCTCCGAACGAATGGGCAAGCTGCCGGCCCCACGCGAATGCGCAAACGGAGCGCTCAAGCGTCGCTCCAGCTTCCGGCTGCCGCACTCGGGGCACTCGGGCCGCTCGTCACCGCGAATCAATAGCTCTACATCGCTTTGGCACTTTTCACAGGTGTACTCGTAAAGCGGCATGGCCTGGGGTTCTCTGTGGCTAGGAGAGCGATTCCGCGACGTCGCATTTTAGTTGGCGGTGTGACAATTCGCCAAGCCTACCGCCGTCAGCCCTGCCGCTCCGTCAACGAGCTATTGCTCACCCGGTCCGAACCTAGCGCCTGACCGCTGGGCAACCGTTCGACAGTCGCCACTGGCAACTCAGCGATACGCTCCTCCTTATAAAACCAGCCAAATGGCTTGTAGCTAGCTCGATACCCCGGGGGATGACTGTCGTTCACCAACCGATACAGCGTATCGTAAACCGGCAGACGCACGCGCCCCGCTTCGTCCGTCACCAGCCCGACGTATTCCAGCCGCAAGCTGGTGTCGAGCACGCTATGCTGCATGCGGTTGTTTTCCACCGTCAACAATGGAATCCGCGCGCCCACCAGCGGTTCGCCGCGGGCCGTCTCAAAGCCTTGCACCAACACAACCGGCGCCGCCAACTCCGCCTTGCGTTGCAACTCGCGGGCGGCGCCCTCCTCCCCTTGCGCCAAGTGCCACGCCGCCAACACATGCTGTGCATAAAATAAGCGCGGCCGCAGTCGCAGCATTTTTCGCAATTCGTCGCGCAAGCGCGTGTCGTCGAAGCGCGCGCCGCTCGCCAACTGCCCGCGAATCAATCGCGATAGCTCAATGGCTCGTCGCAGCGCCTGTTCCTCGCCCGCGGACAGCACCAATGGCAGACTGCGCTCGATCCCTAACTTGGTGACCCAACGCGGCGGCCCAAAGGTGATGGGGGTAACCGCCGATATCGGCTCCCGCTTGGCGCAAGTCGCGCACAGATGCGATCCAGCGCTCAGCGCCCCGGTAGCCGCCCCAATGCCCAACACCAGTGCCAGTACCACACTCCCCTTGCGACGCGCGCAACCCGATCTCATGGCGCCTCTCCCTGCGCTCGCCTAACCAGGCAATGCGCTTATAAAGAAACTTCGCTCTCGTCCGATTCATTCGGCGATTCAGCCCCGAGCGGCGCGATCTCGATCGCGCCGTTGGATATCTCCACCTTGAGTTCGCCGCCACCCGAACCCAATCGCCCACGCAAGAAATGGCGCTTGCGATCTTGGTCGGCAAGTTCGATCTTCGATCGAATTTGACCATTCATGGTGCGGCATTCGAGCTCCGTCGACACGCCATCGGCGATCTCCAATCGCACCGATCCGTTTTCCGTCTGAATCGAACCGCCGACAGACACCGCGTCGGTCAGGGCGACCGTCACCATCCCGTTACTGCTTTGAAGATGCAGTTTTGCCGCCGAGGTTCGCGCGTCGATCTGACCGTTCTGCGTCGTTAGTTCCAGCCGCGATGCCTGACACCGGGCGCGGATCTCCCCGTTTTGCGTTTCCGCCTGAATATTCGGCTCGCCGACGTTCAGAGCCCCTTCATTGTCGAGCGTGATATTCCCATTCGCCGAAGTGAGTTGCAGATCGCCGGCCACCCCTTGCACGTCGACCTCGCCATTCTCGGTTTCAATCGTCACCGACAGACTCGCCGGTACCGTGACCTCAAACGACACCTCGGCCGCCCAATCTCTCGGGCGATCCTCCGGCCAGTACCAACGCAACACCTGCACCCCTTTGTCTTCGACAGCCGTCACGATTTCCACCGCGTCGAGCGCCGCCTGCGCATCCTCGTCGCTCGCCCCGCCAGCTCGAACGTGCGAGGTCACCTCGATGGCGTTCGACGTCGCACTCGCCCCACGCACGCGAACTCGCCCGTTGTCGGTAATCGCCCGCAGCGCCGAGATATCGACGGCCGAGAGCTCAATCAATTGCGATTCTTCCACCCACGCCTTCGGCCGGGCATGATCGCACCCGGCGCCGGTCGCAGTGACGCCGACCGCCAAAACAAACGCAATACTCACGAGCCGTCTGTTGCGAATCGCGAACATGGCTATGGCTCCCTCACCAAATCGAAGCGGCGATAACACAAGATTCGTCGCCGATGGGTAATTCTTGAAACCGTCGCGATCGTGGGCAAAAACAGCTAGCTACATGATTCCGCTGTATCCCCTGCCCCGTACGGTCTTAAGCGAATCTTCAAAAATTGGTTGACAGCACCACCAAAGCTAGTAAGATCAGCCAACGCAAAAGCCCTTGATCTTGTATTCGCCAATCGGCGACATACTATATATAGTGGCCAGCGACTCAAAACACGATTTTCCGCGGTGGATCTTGTCCCCTGGGGCCCAAGCGGGCCAAGACGGCCCGGCCTGCGGCCGATAGTATGAGTTATATGTACTGATGTACATATATCCGCCGCCCATCTTATAACAAGGAGGTTCTCATGGCAGAGATCGAACTCGCCTCTAGCGCCGGCGCTTCAACCCTGGACCGCGCCACCATGAACCAGCCCACGACTCCGGCCGCCAAAAAGGGCATCGCCATCCGTCAGTCGTTCTGCCCCGACGGAGTCGACGATCCGTTTACCACAGTCGAATGGGATTTGCGCACCGCCGCTATCAAGGGCGAGTCGGGCGAGGTGCTCTTTGAGCAGCACAACTGTGAGGTGCCGGCCTACTGGAGCCAACTGGCCACCAACGTCGTCGTCAGCAAATACTTCTACGGAGAGATCAACTCCCCCGAGCGCGAAAGCAGCGTTCGCCAACTGATCCATCGCGTCACTCGCACCATTGCCGATTGGGGCATTCGCGATGGCTACTTCGCCAGCGCCGCCGACGGCGAGCGCTTCTATCGCGACCTGACCTGGCTCTGCCTGCACCAGCACGGCGCCTTCAACTCGCCGGTCTGGTTCAATGTCGGTCTCTATCACCAATACGGCGTTCGTGGCTCACAGTGCAATTGGCACTACGACATGGCGCGCGGCCAATCGGCGCAGCCCGAGAACCCCTACGAATACCCGCAAGGCTCCGCCTGCTTTATCCAAAGCGTCAAGGACAACATGGAAGACATCATGGAACTCGCCCGCAGCGAGGCCATGCTGTTCAAGTTCGGCTCCGGCACCGGCAGCGACCTGTCGACCATTCGCTCGCAGCGCGAAAAGCTCTCCGGCGGCGGCAAGCCATCTGGGCCCATCTCGTTCATGCGGGTCTACGATCAGATCGCGGCGGTGGTGAAAAGCGGCGGCAAGACGCGCCGCGCGGCCAAGATGCAATCGCTCAAGGTCAATCATCCCGACATCCTTGAGTTCATCGAGTGCAAGGCCAAGGAAGAGCGCAAAGCCCGCGTGCTCATCGAAAAAGGCGGCTACGACTCCAACTTCAACGGCGAGGCCTACAGCTCCATTCTCTTCCAAAACGCCAACCTCTCGGTGCGCGTCAGCGACGAGTTCATGCAGGCCGTCGTCGAAGATCGCGATTGGACCACGCACTGGATCACCGATCACGCCAAGGCCGGTCCGTCGTATCCTGCCCGCGACATGATGGGCAAAATGGCCGAATGCGCCTGGCAATGCGGCGACCCCGGCGTGCAGTACGACAGCACGATCAATCGCTGGCACACTTGCCCCAACTCGGGCCGGATCAACGCCTCCAATCCGTGCTCAGAATACATGTTTCTCGACGATACGGCCTGCAATCTGGCCAGCGTCAACCTGATGAAGTTCCGCCGCGAAGATGGCTGGTTCGATCACGAGCGCTTCCGCGCCGCGTGCCGCACCTACTTTATCGCTCAAGAGATCCTGGTCGACCACGCCAGTTATCCCACTGCGCGGATCGCCAAGAACAGCCATCTGTTCCGGCCCCTTGGCCTGGGATATTCCAATCTCGGCAGCCTGCTCATGGCGGCCGGCCTTCCCTACGATTCCAACGCCGCGCGCGGCTGGTGCGGCGCCCTCACCGCACTGCTGCACGGCGCCGCCAATCACACCAGCGCCGAACTGGCGCACGCGGTTGGCCCCTTTGACGGCTATGCCGAGAATCGCGACCCGATGCTCGGCGTCATGCAAATGCACCGCGACGCGGTCGACGCCATCGACCCCGCCTGTCCCGAATATCTCCGCAAGGCGGCCGCCCGTGTCTGGGACGATGTGCTGGAGAGCGGTCGCCGCCATGGCTATCGCAATGCCCAGGCCACCGTGCTCGCCCCCACTGGCACCATCAGCTTCTTGATGGACTGCGACACCACGGGCATCGAGCCCGATATCGCGCTCGTCAAGTACAAGCAATTGGCCGGTGGCGGCATGCTCAAGATCATCAACAACACCGTGCCGCTGGCGCTCGAAAACCTGGGCTACAGCGACGACGAAAAGACCGCCATCCTCGAATTCATTGAAAAGAACGACACCATCGAAGGCGCTCCCGGCCTCAAGCCAGAGCACCTCGACGTGTTCGACTGCGCCTTCGCTCCGCGCGGCGGCACGCGGTCCATCGCCTGGCAAGCGCACATCGGCATGATGGCCGCGGCGCAGCCGTTCCTGTCGGGCGCCATTTCCAAGACGGTCAACATGCCGCGCGAAACCACGCCGGCGGACATTGCCAGCGCCTACGTCGAAGGCTGGAAGCTCGGCCTCAAGGCCCTGGCCGTCTATCGCGATGGCTCCAAAGAGAGCCAGCCGCTGTCGACCAGCACCGAGACCGACAAAGCGGCGCAAAAGACCGTCGCCGCGCCGCGCCGCGAGCGGTTGCCAGACACTCGCCGCTCGCTCACCCACAAGTTCAATGTGGCCGGGCACGAAGGCTACATCACGGTCGGCCTCTACGACGACGGTCGCCCCGGCGAACTGTTCATCACCATGGCCAAGGAGGGGAGCACCATCGGCGGGCTCATGGATTGCTTTGGCACCGCCGTCTCAATGAGCCTGCAATACGGCGTGCCGCTCGAAGTGTACATCGGCAAGTTCTCGCACACCCGGTTCGAGCCGATGGGGCACACCCGCAACCCCGAGATTCGCATCGCCAAGAGCATTGTCGATTACATCTTCCGCTGGTTGGGCATGGAGTTCATCCCCGGCTATCGCGAGGCCAACAGCAATCTGGTGCAGGAGGCGACCGCCTCCGAGGGCAAGGAGGACTCTGAGACAGAGCGCATGCCCGCCGCCAAGATGGCTGGCGGGCCGGCTCCTTCGGCAGGATCGCCCCGCGCCAATAGCGCCGCTGAAACCAAAAACGGCGCCGCCAAGTCGAATGGCGCAACCAATGGCCATACCAACGGGCATGGCCCCAGTGTCCAGCTTAGCAAGGAGGCGCAAGCCGCCCTCTTGGCCCGCGCCGGCGTGGCCCCCAAGCTCGGCACGCAAGAGCTCAAAAAGAGCGTCACGGTGCGCAGCGAGCAGTTCGCCACCTTCCAGCTAGACGCCCCCACCTGCGACAATTGCGGCGCCATCACGGTCCGCAACGGCAACTGCTACCTCTGTCACAACTGTGGAAACAGCATGGGTTGCTCGTAACGGACTATCGGGGAAAGGATCCCCCGCGAGCAACCTATGACCAAACCAGGGCGTTCTCGCCAAGCCGACGGTGAGAACGCCCTTTTTGTTGGCGATGCCGCATCAGCGTCGCCCGTCATTGATCAAATCTCGTATCTTTCGTCCGCCAAGACTCACTCCTTTACTGAGCGCTTTCATGCGCTCGATCGCCGCGCGGCGATCCACAGCCGTGTGAGCTTTTTTGATCGGCGCTAAAATCGCGACGGGCATGTCATGCCGGGTAATCGTGATTTCCTCACCCGACTCGACCCGAGCCAATAACTCGGCGAAGCGAGCTTTGGCTTTATCGGCATCTACATGGAGCATGGGCACTGCCTGGGTATCGACCATACGACCAATTCAGTCACTTGAGTTGGCGATCGAAGCGGCAACTCGCTCTACTAGAATTCATGCCTATTGATGCTGGCAAGTCAGATTCAAACGGCGCCCCCGACCGCCTCACCATGCTCCGCCTCTTGGCGATGGTCACCGGCGTGGCCGTCGGCATCTTCCTTTTCTATCCCAGGCCAGAATCCACCGCCCAAGCGCAACCGCTCGACTGGTTCTCGTTCTGTTTCGCCACGCTGGCCGGCGCTACCCTGGTCGAAAGCCTGTTTGTCGCTCGGCGGCTGTACGCGCGTCATCGGCTCGGCGTCGGCGGCTATATTACGCTTGCGCTCGGCATCGGCATCTGGCTGTTGCTACCGGTGGCGGTAGTGGAGCGGCTCACCACGGGAGAACAAGCGGTCAGTTGCCTGGTTTATGTCTTGCCGCTCGGCGCGCTGTGGATGTTTGTCGCCGCGTTGATCACTGCCGGTCTGAATCCACGCCGACTTCTAGCCCATTCCCCTGCCTGGACCGATCGCTGCGGTATCCTGCTCGCAATGTTATGGTCTCCATTAGGCGCGTGGTTTCTCTTTTGGCTGTATCAAGACTTCCTATAAACCGTGAAATGCTGACGCAATGTCCAGTCCCGGCCACAAGTTCTCCGCTTTGTTGAGTCTGCACGCCAGCCACAGCGCCACCACCGAAGCCGATCGATTCGCCTTCCTCAAAGTGCTGCTCATCATTGCCGGCATGGCGATTGGGATTGCAATCTTCGATCCTCAAGTCGTTGAGTTCGACCCCAGCCAGCTTGACCATTGGCAGATGCTGCACGCGGCGGTTCTGGCGGGAGTCGGCATCACGTATTTCCCGCTGATCGCGCGGCGCGCATTTCGCGGACACCCCATCGAGTTGGGCGGCTTCTTTCTGCTGACTCTCGGCGTTTGCGCCTGGTCGCTGCTGTTGCCCGCACTCGCCGATCGGAACCAGCCCAACGGCATTCGCGTGACCCCGACCGCTTGGATCGTTTGGATTTGGTCCCTGCTCGCGCTTTCGATGCTATTGGCGGCGCTGGCGATAGTTCGCGGCGATGTTCGACGACTCTTTCACTCACCAAGCTGGAGCGACCGCCTCGGCATCATCCTCGCGCTGGCCTGGGCCCCGCAAGGCGCTTGGGTCGTATGGGCCGTCTATCATGATGGGCCGCTATTACGCGGCTGAGGCGCTCACCGCGCCACCCATTC
>JAIBBY010000082.1 GCA_019694455.1 Pirellulales bacterium | reverse complement strand
CGCCAATGAAGTCGCGGCGTCCCCTCGCTTAGTCGCGAGACCGCGATCACAGTCCAACGTCTATCGCTTCCGGGCGCGGACCGTCAGATTGCCCATCAAATTGGTGCAGCGCCGCCGCAGCTTTGCCCAACGTCCGTCCGAGGTCCAAAATTCGGGGGTGAAGCCCGTTTCGTGCAACAACTCGGTTAATTGATGCTTGGAGAAGTAGTGGAGATGGCCCCCGTCCCAACCTTGAGTTCGCCAGACGCGAATGTCGTTGGTTGAGATTCCGGTGCGCGGCAATCGACCCAGCCACAATCCAACCGCATGCTTGATGTAGCAGATGTTCGGAACAGTAATCATGACCGCTCCACCCGGCTTGAGGACTCGCGCGATCTCGTCCAGCGCATGAAACGGGTCAAACACATGCTCGATCACCGCGCAGGCCACAACCACGTCGAAAGTTTGGTCCGCGAACGTCAGGGGCACATCGATGTTCCCGTGTCGCAAATCGATCCTGTGAGCCAGTTCGGGAAAGCGCTCGGCGATCTTCGCGGCGCCGATCTCGATTCGCCGTTCGGAGATGTCAATGCCGGTCACGCGGTCGTAGTAATTGAGCAACGGAATCGCCATTTGCCCCGCCCCACAGCCAATCTCCAGCAAGCTCGATCGCTTTGGCTCGCCCCGCAGCAGCCGAATCGTATCGTCGTACCGATTGGTCGTAATGGCCTCCGGCTTTGGCTTGCGGGGAGTCCAGTCTTTCGCTTCATCGTGATAGATGCGGTCGTAAAGTGCCTGCATCGCTTGCGACATTCGTCGGACCTCCACCCAGGTAGAGCGTGTGTTGGTTTGTTTCGCCGATTAGCGTTGTTGAGTAGTTAGGTCGTTCGCGGCCGCGCGGTCTCTGGGGCAACTAACGGCTTCGCGCCAAATCTCGCACCGCCTCCGTGCTCAGCGCGCCGTGGTAGAACCGCACATCACACAATCGCCCGCGAAAGTAATCTCCCGCGCCATGGCCAATGACCAATGGCGCGGCGGGCGACAAATCGAAATCCGCGCCCCCCGGCGCCGACTCGGCCACCTGCTCGCCATCAATGTACAAACGTAGCCGATCGGCCTGGCGCACCGCGGTCACCTGTCGCCAACCGGTGGGAAACGCCCGGTCGAGCGTGACGCACGCGCCAGCCGAAAGCGAATGAATCTTGCCCGACGGCAGCGCGCTGACGAACAACCGGCCCTGGTGCTGGGCCATGGTCCAAGCGCGGCGATAGGTGACGTCGGGCGTGTGGTCGAGCCTGCCGATCTGGGTCCAGGTGTTGTCTCCATCCAGTCGATACACCTCGGCCAGCGGCAACGTTCCGCCATACAGCTTGCCGTTGTAGACCAGCATGCCCATCACTTCGGTCTCCATGCCCAGGCGACCAGCGTCGCGCCACTCGTCTTGTTCCAGTCGATACGCCTTGCCGCTGGGCCAGGTTCCTACGTGCAGCTTGCCGCGGTGCATGGCAAAGCTGTAGGTCTGCGTGTTGCCGTCGATCGGGCCGTACTCGCGCCAAGACTGGCCGTCGTAGCGAAAGACATACCCGCCGTCGTAGCTGCCCGCCCATAGCGCGCCGTCGTACACCGCCAACGGTTCCACGCGCCGTCCGCCGGGCGTGGCCACACTCTCCCAAGCGCCGTCGCCGTCCCAGCGATACAGGCCCGCCGGCGGATAGAGCGACGACGCGTAAAGCTGACCGTCGTATTCGACCATTCCGCCAACTGCCGCATGCCCGGCCAACTCGCCCACCTGCGTCCAATGGCCATCCGTCTCCAGGCGATACACGCGTCCGCCGTCATGCGGGTTTTCCGATTCTGGCAGCGCTGAGCCCTTGAGCCGATACTTGGACGAAGCGACGTGCAACCGGCCACGAAACGGCGCCATCGCCGAGATGGTGTTGGCCCGATCCGGCGCGCCCAGGTCGACCCACTGATTGGGCCCGGCGTAGCGATACACATGCCCGGCCGCGTCAGCGGCGGGCTCGCACGTCCCCGCATGCAGCGCGCCATCGTGAACGGCCAGCGCGAAGGCGAAGAGCGCCTCGCCCGGCCGCCCCTCATCTTGCCAGCGCGGCTCGCTGCCGGCGTCCGTGCCAAAACTAAGTTGCCGGGTATTCGCCTGGTTCGAGGTGACGCCGCTCCGCGTGGCCAATCCCAACTGCCAACCCACCCGCCGCGCGGGGTCGAACCAACTGACCAGGTCGCCCAGATCGTCGCGAGTCGTCTCATCGGTGTGAACCCACAGCGCGATCGTGAAGTCTCCCGCGCCCGGCCGCGCAGCGTCGGCCGGTTGGACAACAAGTCGGCTCGCGCGGCCGTCGAACGTGGCGGCGGTGGCAAGTTGGCTGGTTGGTCCCTCGGCGCCAAAGCTCACGCCACTGGCTTCGGTTGGCAAGTGAAGCGGTCCCACGTCGCGCGCGTCGGCGGTCAGCGGCCAATGAGCAACCAGCCGTGGCGCATCGGCCGCGGTTAGCGGCGCAGTGAGTGGCGCAGCGAGCGCCCAGAGCATTGTTCCGCAGGACCAAGCCACCAAGCCACGGCGCATCGTTCACCTCAATGGAATCAAAAGACTGGCGTATCGTGTTCACAACATACGCCGCCGCGACCCGCGCCACCACCAGTCGGCCCGCGGCGGCTGCCGCGCTGCTTGACTTGCCAAACGGTCGCCAGCACACTTGGGTTCCCTCGGAATATCTCTAGTCCCCGCTCCACCAACGGCCGAATCGACTCACTCATGCCCATCGCGGTCCTTTGTCCCAACTGCAAGGCCCAGTTTCGTGTCAGCGAGAAATTCGCCGGCAAACAGGGCCCCTGCCCCAAGTGCAAGGCCACGATCACGATTCCGGAAGCAGAAGAGATCCAGATCCACGCCCCCGAGGCGACCGACAAGGGGACGAAACTCGGCGCCCCGTCGAACGACCCCAAGCCGATCCGGCGCAAAAAGTTCGAGCTCAATCCGGTGCTGGCCGCGGGAATGGTCGGCGGGTCCATTCTGGTGGTGTTTGTCGCCTGGATCGCCGGCGATTTTCTGCTCGGCTCGCGGGCGCTTTTGGCCGTGGGACTGGCCGCGATCTCCATTCCGCTCTGCGTCGGCGGCTACGAAATCCTGCGCGACAGCGAACTCGACTCGTATCGCGGCGCCGAACTGTGGCTGCGCGCCGGCATCTGTGGGCTGGTTTACGCCGGGCTGTGGGTCGGCTTTTACTATGTGCCAGAGTCGATGTTCGCCAACAACTGGAACTGGCTGTTCATTCCCGTGCCGTTTCTGGCGGTGGGGGCGCTGACGGCGTTCCTCACGTTCGAGTTGTCGTTCGAAAACGCGGCGGTCCACTACGCGTTTTATCTGTTCGTCACCCTCGCGCTGCGCTGGCTGGTGGGCTTGCCGGCGCTTTGGAACCTGGCTCCGCCGCCGACGACGATCATCTGAAGTCTTCGGCGCCGCCCGCGGTTAACTATCGAACCAACCGGCGCGCAGCCGATCGGGCCGACTCCACTGGATGTGGCCGATGAACACCGTTCCCTTGGCGCCGCGGCGGCGCGCGTCGTCGTTCCACACCCCTTCTCCCACCGTCACCCACGCTTCATTTTCCGACGCGGCGTTGGCGCCAAAATTCCCCAACTCGCCGCCACGCTCCGGTATGACGATCTTCTCGGTCGCGCGCAGCACTCGCAGCGCGCCCGTATCGATCCGCGCCATGAACAGTGGCGCTCGATGGCGAACGATGTGATCGTTGTCGGCGCCGCGACGGGTATAGACCAGGAACAATCCGCCGGAGTGCGTGATCCAGTGCTGCTGCGTGTTGTAGCTGCCCAGCTCCTGGCCATCGTCGAACAGCCACGGCGTGATCGGCGCATAGTGCAGGCCATCATCGCTCGTTGTCACGTAGCCCTTCAGGTCATTGCGCAGTGTCAGATGGTATCGCCCGCGAAACCGTGTGATCGACGGCTCGCACAGCCCGCGCACTTCGGCCAGTTCCAAGGTCGTCCCCTGCTCCAGCAGCTTCATTTCCTGCCCGTCGAAACCACAGCGCAGCACGGTCGCGGCATAGACCTCTCCGGTCGGTCCCTGGTGATAGATCGGCAACAGGATTGTGCCATCCGGCTCGACAATCCACTGCGCGCAGCCCGGCGTCGCCAAAAAGTATTTGTCGTCATCGGGCAATTCGAGCAACTTCCACTCCGACCAATCGCGGCCGTTGTAGATGGCATAGGCCACCTGATGCGCGTGCCGCGTGCTGGTGAGTTGCTTGCCGGCGTCGTCGTAAAGAATCTTGGCCCCCAGCGCGAGAACCTTGCCCGACGGCGGATGGTAGCCGGGCGTCACGTCGCAAACGGCGATCGTCTCGCCCGCCTTGTTCTTGCGCCACGCCAGCGCGGGAACCGGTTCGGGCGCTGCCCAGCCGCCATCGTTATTGGGGCGCGTCACTGCCAGGCCGCCGTAGTGATCGTCGGCCATCAGATGCTTCTGCAGCGTCATCAGATACCCGGGATCGCCCGTGATGCTCGACAAATTGATGGTAGCCCGCGGGTGATACCAGAGCGATTTGCCGTCGTCGTGCGAAAGCACCTCCTCAACGCGCACATCAAAATCGACCGGGCCGGCCAGCAGGTCGCGGATGGCTGTTTCGGCGACTTGCATGCTTTCTGCAATGCCGGAGTGCCCGATCGTGTTGGGGTGATAGCCGTCGGTGGTCCACCCCTCCAGCGCCTCGCCGCGCGAGAGCGCGTCGTGCCATTTTTGGAAGTGGTCGACCAGTGGCACGTCGCGGCGCTCGGCCGCGGCGCGACAGGCGGCGGCGTACTCCTTAAGTCGCACATTGCCATGTTCTCCCAGGCCATTGGCGGGCGACTGACTCGCGTAAGCCGGCGGCGTCATCAGGATTGGCTCGGCGCCCGCCGCGCGAATCCGCGCGATGAGTTGCTCCAAGTTCTGGCGATACTCGTCGATCGACAGTCGGCTCCGCTGCTGGCCGGCGTCGACGTAGCAGTCGTTGGTGCCGTACATCAACGTCACCAGCGCCGGATGATGCGCCAGCACATCGCGATCGAGTCGCTGGAGCGCGCCGGCGGTCGTCTCGCCCCCCACCCCTTGATTGATCACGCGCACGTTGAGCTTTTTGCTGCGCAGGTCTTGCTCGAACTGCTGGCTATAGATCTGATCGGCGGTGACTCCGGCGCGGACCCCCTTGGTGATCGAGTCCCCCAGGCACACGACGACCAGCGGCGCCTCTTCGCCGCGCGTCGCACCAGCGCCCAGCGCCAAGCAAGCCAACAACAGCACTACCAACCGGAGCATCGCGCGCATGACAAAATCCTTGTGACGTCAAATGACTCGAACTTCGCCGACAAGCTAACCGCGCCAGACCGCGTTTGGCAAACCGCCGATCTCCGGATACCGGCGGCCATTCACTCGCGACAGGCAAGATCGTCGCGGCAGGCGGCCAGTTCTGGCAGCAGGCGCTCCAAGTCGGCCCGCAGCGCGGCAAGCATGTCGCGCGCCTCGTCCAACCGTCCATCGCGCGCGGCCTCTTCGAGCGCGAACGCCTGTTGGCGGATCGAGCTGGCGCCAAAATAGCCGGCCGAGTTCTTGAGCGAGTGGGCCAACCGCCGCGCCTCGTCGCCGCGCTGGTCGCCAATCGTGGCCTCCAGATCGCGCAGCCACTTGGGGCAATCGGCCAAAAAGATGTCGATGATCTCGCTCAATAGCGCGGCGTCTCCCCCCACCGATTCCAGCGCCGCATCGCGATCGAACAGGCAATCGGCCGCGTGCTGCCGGGCTTCCATCGCCAGCCGCGGCTCGGCGCGTGAGTCCCCGTCGCGGCCGCCAAAGCGCTCCACCGTGGCGAACAATTCGGCCGGCCGAACCGGCTTGGAGAGATAGTCATCCATGCCCGCTGCCAGACAGCGCTCGCGATCGCCGGGCAGCGCGTGGGCGGTCATGGCGATGATCGGGATGCGGCCTCCGCCATCGGCCTCGGCGGCGCGGATCCGCGCGGTCGCCTCAACGCCTCCCATCCCCGGCATTTCCAAATCCATAAGCACCGCATCGAACGGAGCGCCGGCCAACATGTCGATGGCTTGCTGGCCGCCGGTGGCCAGCACCACGCGATGCCCGCGCTTCTCCAGCCAACTGATGGCTACGCGCTGGTTGATGGCGTTGTCTTCCACCAACAACACGCGGAGGGATATGGCCGCTTCGGCGATGCGCTTCGTCACCGGCGTGGGCGTCTGGCCGGCATTAGCGCCCGCGCGCGCGCGCAGCACCGCCTCGAGCAGATCGGACGGTGTGACGGGACGCGTGACCAACACCGCGCCGGCGGGCGCCGCCGCTTCGCGCGTGTCGCCAGGCCGCGGCCGCGCCACAACCAACACCAGCGGCGCCGAGCTCGGAATGTCGGCCGCGCGGCTGTCGGCGATGACTAAATCAAAGGTCTTGTCGCCGGCTTCGCTGGCAAAATCGACGGCGGTCGCGTCGATGCGCCACGCCAAGAGCATGTCGACTATCGCCTGCCGTGTGACGGGATGCCCGTCGACCACCAGCGCCCGCAGTCCACGCACATCGACTGGCGCGCCATCCTCCTCGGCGGCTCGAGCCAGCGCAAACTCCACGGAGAACGCGAACTCGCTGCCGTGGCCCGGCCGACTTTCGACCGTGAGCTTCCCTCCCATCAGCTCGACCAATTGCCGGCAGATCGCCAGCCCCAAGCCCGTGCCGCCATATTGCCGCGTGATCGAGTCGTCGGCCTGCTGAAACGCCTCGAACACCAATTTTTGTTTCTCGGCCGGAATCCCGATGCCAGTGTCGCGCACCGTAAATCGCAGCGCTACGCCGCCCGCGTCGGCTGCCGCGCTGGCGTCCCGCTCCACAATCAGCGACACTTCTCCCTGCGCGGTGAACTTGATGGCGTTGCCCACCAGATTGAACAACACTTGGCGCAAGCGCGCCGCGTCGCCAATCAGATAGTCGGGCACATCGGGCCGCACGTCGCAGGCCAGCTCCAGCCCCTTTTCAGCGGCCCGCAAGGCGACAATCTTGATCGTGTCGCTCAGCTCGCCGCGCAGCCGGAACTCGGCGGCGGAGAGCGTGATTTTGTCCGCCTCGATCTTGGAGAAATCGAGAATCGAATTGATGAGCGAGAGCATGAACTCGGCCGATTCCAGCACGCCATCGAGGTAGCTTCGCTGCTCAGCGGCCAGTGGAGTGGAGAGCGTGAGCTCGGTCAGCCCGATCACGCCATTCATCGGAGTGCGCAGTTCGTGGCTCATGTTCGCCAGAAATCGGCTCTTGGCGCGATTGGCCTCTTCGGCCGCGGCCTGCGCCTCGCGAATCTGCTCTTCGGCGCGCACCTGATCGTTCACGTCGCGCAAAAAGCACAGTGAGCCAGGTCGTCCCTCCCACTGCACGACCAACGTGTTGATTTCCACCCACGACGGTTCGCCCCCACGCGCCAAGATGCGAAACTTGTAACGCGACGGAACGTCTTCCCCCTGCAAGCGACGCAAATAACGATCGAGCACCATCGCGCGATCCTCGGGCACGATCAGATCGGTGAACGGCATGCTCACCAACTCTTCGTGACGGTACCCCAGAACCGATTCGGTTCGCGGATTCGCGAACTTCATCACGCCGTCTTGCGCGATCAGCACCACATCGTTGGCATGCTCGACCAGCGCTCGATATTTTTCCACCGAGTGTTGCAGCGACTGCTCGGTCGCTGCCTGGCGGGCAATTTCCGCTTCCAGCTCGGCGCAGCGTCGTCTCAATTCCGCGACTTCGTCCGGTGGCTGTGAAGCGTGGCGCCAGCGCCGCGCGACAATCGCGGTCACGGCGGCCAGCGCCAGCGCTGTGAGCGTCCACGCGGCGATCGCTTGGGCAAGGTCCATACGATGAGTGTATGGCCCCCGGAGCGGAAATTGAACCTTTTGAGCGGGTCGCGCGGTCGCCGGGCGTGGCGCAACCACCATAAGCGGCCCCACCCAACCCGCCTTCGCTTCGGGCGCGCCGGCCGCGCATGACCTAAAGTTAACTAACCGATGATCTCCCAAATCCGCGCGGCCGCTGGGGGAGCTGGCCGGGTCGGGGACTCTTTGAAACAGCGCCCATGACGGTCGATTACGCCAAGGACGAACAATTCTTCGAGTTCGTGCACGACCTGGCTCACCGGCCAGGCTCCGGTCGCGGATCGGAACGGCGCGACCGACAGCGCCGTCCCTATCCTTGCCACCAGTTCGTCGCGCCCTTTCGCGATGCGCGGATGCCGGAGAACGACGAGTACCAACCGGTGCTCTGTCACGACTTGTCGACCGGCGGCTTTTCGTACTTTGCGGACGAACTGCCAGATCACGACTTGATTGTGGTCGCGTTTGGCGCCGCCCCCAAATTCACCTATATCACCGCACAGGTGCGCTACGCCAAGCGGGTGGCGCAAGGCGCCAGCGCTCTGTTTCAGATCGGCTGCATGTTCTTGGGCCGCATCAATCTCGAACCGACCGACGCACAAGCTTCGTAGGCAGGCGGGGCGAATCCGCCGGTTAGTTCATCTCCGCCGCCATCTTCCGCGCCGTCTTCAGATACGGCTGCATCATTCGCGCGTTGTCGGCGTCGCACTGCTCGACATACGGACATAGCCACGCCAGCGCCTGATGCGGCCTGCCAGTGCGCAGCAAGATCAGCCCCAAATCGCGCCGCTCCTCTTGGCGCTCGGGCATCATCGCCACCAACCGCTCTTGCACCGGCAGCGTTTCGGCCCAGCGGTCGTCCATGGCGTAGGCGGCCTTCAGATTGCGCAAAACGCGGACGACGATTTCGAAGTTGCTCGCCGAGCAAAACGCCTCGTCGCTGACAGCGCCGTGAGTTCCAAACAGCTCAATCAGCCGCCCGCGCGCGCCGTTCAAGTCGAGCACTTCACCATCGCCGAAGGGATCGATGAACCACACCTCGGCGTCGCCGACGGCCGACAGCAAAAAGTGTCCCGGCGTCGGCACACCCCGCACCTCAACCCCGGCCGCGGCCGCCACCGCCAGGTAGACGATGGACAGTGAGATGGGGATGCCCACCCGCCGCTCAAGCACTTCGTGCAAATAGCTATTGCGGGGGTCGTAATACGCCTCACGATTGCCGTGGAACCCTTCTTCCACAAACAAGAGGCGTGAAATCTCGACGAGTTTGTCGTGCAGCGACAAATCGTCTCCCGCCATCCGTAGCCGCCGGCGGGCCGCCGCCCCCAGACGAGCCAGCGCCCGATCCACGGGTTCTCGCTCCAGATGCGGGTACTCGTCGGCGGCGATCTCCAGCATCACGCCCACTAGCTGCGCGGGCTCACCGGCGCACAGCTTGTTGAATTCCACGTCGTTGGCAAAACGATCCGACATGACACCCCGGACATGTGCAAATTGCGGGCGAATCGCCGTCCATTGTAGGAAACCAACCAAAACCCCGACAGCCAAAGCGGTTTGCTCGGCTAACCACCAATGCTGTCGGGGGGACTGCGGGCCTGTTAGACTCAGTTGACCGACTTGGGAGCCTACAGAACACAGCCCGCGCGACAACGGACGAGGAAGATGATATCGAGGCGAATCTACGCTTGGCAGCCGTTGTTGCCGACGCTCTTGGTCTTATGCATTGCCAGCCCGCGCCCCCAGGCGGCCGAGAGCGATAGCGGCAACTGGCCTTGCTGGCGCGGACCGCTGCACAACGCCGTCTGTCTCGAAACGGGACTGCTCAAGGCCTGGCCCGAAGAGGGACCGCGGCTGGCCTGGAAAGTCGACACCATCGGCGAGGGATACTCCACCGCTAGCGTGATGGATGGCGTGATCTACACCATGGGCAACCGCGATGGCAACGAGCAGGTCATCGCGCTCGACGCCACGCAGCAAGGCAAGGAGCATTGGGCGACAACCATCGGCCCCGTGCGGCACGACGGCGCCGGTTATCCTGGCCCGCGTTCGACCCCCGCCTTCGACGAAGGACGCCTCTACACGCTGGGCTTAAACGGCGACCTGGTTTGCCTCGATGCTCACAGCGGCCGCATCATCTGGCGACGTGACCTGGTGGCTGATTTCGGCGGCGCGATCCCCAATTGGGGATATTCCGAATCGGTGCTCGTCGATGGACCGTGGGTGCTGTTCACGCCCGGCGGCAGCAAGGCGACCCTCGCGGCGGTCGACAAGGCCACCGGCGAAACGGTTTGGCTGTCTCCCATTGGCGACGGCGCCGGCTACTCGTCGATCATCGTTTCGAAGGCGGCCGGACCCAAGCAATATGTGCAGTTCACCGCGCAGGGATTGTTGGGCGTGCGCGCTCGCGACGGGCAGTTTTTGTGGCGCTACAACGCGCCGGCCAACGGCACCGCCAACATCTCCACTCCTGTCGCCTCTGGTCCGCTGGTCTTCGCCGCCAGCGGCTACGGCACAGGGGGCGGACTGGTCGAACTGGAAAGCGACGACGAGACCGTCACCGCCAAGCAAATCTATTTCACCAAGAGCATGAAGAACCACCATGGTGGCATGGTCCTGGTGGGAGACTATCTCTACGGCTCGAACGATCCGGGATTGCTCACCTGCCTAGAGTTCAAAACCGGCAAGGTCAAATGGGCCGACCGCGCGCCAGGCAAATGCGCCGTGCTCTACGCCGACGGGCGCATTTACTCGCGCAGCGAAGACGGCAAGGTGTGTCTGGTCGAGGCGCAGCCCAATGGCTTTCAATTGCATGGGCAGTTCGAGCAGCCAGACCGCAGCGCGCAGCCCAGTTGGCCCCATCCGATCATCGCCAATGGCGTCTTGTATCTGCGCGATCAGGGGGTGCTGCTGGCGTACGACATTCGCGGCAAATAGGGCTGCGAGCCTCCTAGCCAAAGAGCGGCGCGATCGGTTGGCCGTCGCAAATCGCCATCGGTCGGCCCAGTCGATCGTTGAGCTTCAGTTCCGGCGAAACGCCGAGCGCGGCGAACATGGTGGCCGCGAAATCGCGCGGTGTGACCGGATCTTGCGAAGGGCGCGTGGCCTGCGAGTCGCTCGCGCCGTAGACGGCGCCGCCGCGAATTCCGCCGCCCGCTAACAGGCCACTGTAGCAGAAGGGCCAATGCTCGCGCCCCGCGTTGGCCTTGGTGATCTGCGGACGGCGACCGAACTCGCCGACCCAGGCCACCAGCGTGTCGTCCAGCATGTTGCGCGCCTCCAGGTCTTCCAGCAGCGCGGCCAGCGCCTGGTCGGCGGGCGGAATCAAATCGTTTTTCAACCGATTGAAGTTGTCGCCGTGCGTGTCCCAAAAACTGCGGCCGTCGTTGTGCCAGTTGACGCACACCAGCGAAACGCCATGCTCGACCAGGCGCCGAGCGAGCAGCACGCATTGGCCATGCGTATTGCGGCCGTAACGATCGCGGTCGGCGGGCGACTCCTGTCCCAGATCGAACGCGGCGCGCGCCTCTGGCGAGGTAAGCATCGACAGCGCTCGCGATTGCCACTGCTCCAGATCGGCGGCGCCGCCGGCCGCGTGCAGTTCCGCGCGCGTGGCGTCGACCGCTTGCAGCAATTGCTGCCGTTGGTCGAGCCGCGCGCTGGTTACGCCCTGCGCCAGGTTCAACTCGTCGACGTTCCATTCGGGCTTGGCGGGGTCGCCGGTCAGCAACATGGGATCGTAGCTGTGCCCCAGCCAGCCGCCATGCTGCCCTGGCGCCTGTCCGCCCGGCGCCGCCGGATGGTAGGCCAGCCATGGCATGGTGACCGCGGATGGCAACACGCCCGGCGCCTGTCGCACACGCGCCAGCGTGGCGCCGATCACCGGCGTGTCGCGATCGCTCGGCGGGGCGGCGTCGCTATTGAGTTGGGGGGCCAAATGGCCCGTCAGCGTGGCATGTCCGCTGGAGAGGTGCGCCGGATCGCTATGCCCTAGCGAACGGACGAGCGCCACCTTGTTCATGTGCGGCGCCAGTCG
>JAIBBY010000081.1 GCA_019694455.1 Pirellulales bacterium | reverse complement strand
CTTGATCGGGCGGCTCGTCACCGACGGCGGCACCGGCTACGTGATCGAGAAGGCCGGCGAGGCGATTCGCGCCCTGTCGATGGAAGAGCGGATGACGGTGGCCAACATGTCGATCGAGGCGGGCGCGCGGGCAGGCATGATCGCCCCCGACGACACGACCTTCGCCTATCTGCGGGGCCGCGCGTTCGCGCCCCAGGACTACGATGCGGCCGTGGCCCGCTGGCGCAAGTTGCCGACCGATGCGGGTGCGCGATTCGATCGATCGCTGGTGTTCGCGGCGAGCGATATTCAGCCGCAGGTGACCTGGGGCACCAACCCCGGCCAGGTGGCGCCGGTTGGCGCCGCCGTGCCCGACCCTAAAAAGGCGACCAGCGACAACGATCGCAAGGCGATGGAGCAGGCGCTGGCCTATATGGCCCTGACGCCGGGCACGCCAATCGCGTCGATCGAACTCGATCGCGTCTTCATCGGATCTTGCACCAACAGCCGCATCGAAGATTTGCGCGCGGCCGCCAGCGTGGTCAAAGGCTATCGCGTGAGCGACCGCGTCCACGCGATGGTGGTGCCGGGCAGCGGCCTGATCAAGCGGCAGGCCGAGTCCGAAGGACTCGACCGCGTCTTCACCGACGCCGGTTTCGAGTGGCGCGAGGCGGGTTGCAGCATGTGCCTGGGCATGAATCCCGACATCCTCACGCCCGGCCAGCGCTGCGCGTCGACCAGCAACCGCAACTTCGAGGGGCGGCAAGGCAAGGGGGGGCGCACGCATCTCGTGTCGCCGGCCATGGCCGCGGCGGCGGCGGTCACAGGGCACTTTGTCGATATCCGCGATTGGAAATACCAGGACTAAGAAACCGCGATCGACAATTCAGCGACCGACTGTCGCGATCTCACGTTACTAGCCACTATTCACGGACCACTAGCCCACTTCTCCTCCGATGCGAGCATTCAATCAGCACAGCGGTCTGGTGGCCGCGATGGATCGACTGAACGTCGACACCGACCAGATCATCCCGAAGCAGTTTCTCAAGCGAATCGAGCGAACTGGCTTTGGCCAATACCTTTTCTTCGATTGGCGGTTTCGCGACGACGGCACGCCCAACCCCGACTTTGAGTTGAACCGCATTGAGTTTGAGGGGGCCAGCATCCTCTTGGCGCGGCGCAATTTTGGCTGCGGCTCGAGTCGTGAGCATGCCCCTTGGGCGCTCGACGACTATGGTTTTCGCGTGATCATCGCCCCCAGCTTCGCCGACATCTTCTACAACAATTGCTTTAAGAACGGCTTGTTGCCGATCGTGCAGAGCGAGGAGCAGGTCGACGAGTTGTTTCGCCGCGTGGCCGAGCATCGCGTGTATAAATTGATCGTCGATCTCCCGAGCCAAACAATCAGCGACGACTACGGCCTGGTGTACAGCTTCGAGGTCGACCCGTTCCGCAAGCATTGCCTGCTGGGCGGGCTCGACGACATCGGCCTGACGCTCGCGCATGGCGACAAGATCGCCGCCTACGAGGCGGCCCACGGAATTGGCTAATGGCGTCGCGCCGCGAAAAGATTGAGTCGCTCTTGGCCGACGATCCGGCCGACCAGTTCTTGCGCTATAGCTTGGCGCTGGAGCTGGAGAAAGAATCGGCGCACGATGCCAGCCTGGCGCGGCTGGCCGAACTGACGCAAGACGCCGACCCCTATGTGCCGGCGTTCTTTATGGCCGCCCAGCAACTGCTCAAACTGCAGCGCGTGAACGACGCCCGCTCCTATTTGCGCGACGGCATCGAGGAGGCCCGCCGCCAAGGCAACGCTCACGCCGCCGCCGAAATGGCCGAACTGCTTGCCCAACTCGGCGCCGCCGGCGAGTAGCGCCGTCCGCGCGCCTCTAGGGAGCTTCCAGCAGCGCCGGCTGGTCTGTCCGCAGCCAATCGACAATTGCCCGCGCTGCCAGCCGATGGGCCTTGCCATTGGGGTGATGGTCGCAGTCGTGTGCCCACAGATCGCACGAGGTTTGGCCGGCCAAAGCTGGCGCCAAGTCGAGCACCGGCAATTCCGCCGCGCGCGCCAACTGGCTCACGGTGGCATGCACTGACGCCAAGGGATAGTCCGCTTCGAGCCCTTCCAGCAGCGGGTATAGCACCAGCGCCGACCGGCACTCGGGCATCTCGGCCAGGGCGCGAAATTGCGCGGCCAGCTTTTCCAGATTGGCGCCGTTCTGTTCCGGCCGATAACAGTCGCGATACCACTCGATGGTGTCGCGCGTCACCGCGTTCAGGAAGAAGCGCGTGCCCACAAGTTGCAACAATCGCGAGTGCCCCCAACCTTGCGATTGCGACGCGGCGCTGAGATGAAGGTCGCGCACGTTGATCAGGTCGTTGATGAAGTTCTGCCGCGCGGCAAGCTTTGGCGTCAGTTCCACGTCGTTGGCGGTGAACACCAAGATGATGCGCCGGCAACCGAGTTCGTCGACCAGATATCTGGCGTTGGCCAATTCCGTAGCCGTGTTCGCGCCAGGCCAGCCGCCGTTGACCAGCTCGAACTGCTCTCCCAATAGCGCCGCCATTTGCCTCGGCAGAGTCAGCGGCTCGGGCGCCCCCTCGCCATACACAAACGAGTCGCCCACCAGCGCGATGCGCGTGACGCCGGCGGGCGGTTGCGGCGGCAAGTCGCGATTGCGCATTTTGTGCCGCGAACGACGATACTCGACCACCCACGGCGCGTCGCTGAGCGCGGTGAGCGGAAACTCCTGTTTCGCGTAGTTGATCAACTTCCAGCGACCGCGGGTCAGATCGGGCGGCGGCGTCAGCTCGCCATGCGGATTCGACGGGTAGCAGTGATAGTCGACACTGGCGTCGTCCTGGTTGTAGAGCGTCAGCTTGCCGCGCAGCGCCACTGGCCGAACATCCAAAAGCCGCACCGCCAACTCGGCCACGACCAGCCCCGCCGCCAGTCCCAACAGCAGGCTGACGACTCGAAAGCCGACGCGCCGCCGCAGCTTTCTCACCTCGCTTGGCGCCGTCGTTTTCATGGCCGTGGCAGCGCCTGCGAGCGCAGCGTGTCGAGCCGCAAGCGGCTCACGTTGTGACTGGGATCGCGCTTGAGCGTCTCCTGGTAGCAGCGGATTGCCGCCTCGCGCTCGCCAAGTCGCTCGTGGACCTGCGCCAGGTTGAACCAGGCGTCGACCCGCTCGGGATCGAGTCGCACGGCCTGCAGCAAATGGTCGCGCGCCAGTGGCAACTGATCAGCGCGCACCGCCAATCGCGCCAGCTCAAAGTGGGCTTTCTCGTAATCGGGACGCAGCGCCAGCGACTTTTGGATCGTCGCGATACCCTCGGCGGGCCGATTGCGCTTGCCGAGCACTCGGCCCAGATTGTAATGAGCGGAGTAGCTGTTGGGATGCAGTTCCGCCGCGCGACGAAAATGGGCCTCCGCCTCGGCCAGCTTGCCTTGCTGCTCCAGGAGATTGCCCAGCCCATTATGGGCCATCAGGCTCCGTTCGGTCACGGCGTTGGCCTGCGTGTACAGCGCCAGGTCGTTGCGCCAGTGGCCAGCGGCGACAAAACTGATTCCGCCGTAAGCCGCGATCAGCGCGGCCAGTGCGCCAGCCACGGCGGGCCGCGGAAATCGCGACAGCATCCACGCCGTCAAAAGCGCCGGGGCGAACATCGCCAGATAGGCGTAACGGTCGGCGACCGTCGAAAACTGTTGATAAGAAAACGGCACGATGCCCAGCACCGGGGCGAGCGACACAACGAACACCGCGCTCAGCGCCAGCCAGCGGCGACGCGCCGGAGCAAATGCCGCCGCCGCGCCCAGCGCCGCCACCAGCAATATCGATAAATAGGGCCACACGCCCGCCAGGGCCACGCCTGGCGTCCGGCCGTAGTCGGGCGCCAGGCGCCACGGGAACACGAGTTTCCAAAGGTAAAATCCCAGCGCGTCGATCGCCACCAGCGGACGCTGCCAGAGCGGCGCGACCACCGACAGAGATTCGTCGGGCTGCAGCCACTTGGTGGCCACCATCAACACCAACGACAGCGCGAACCAAGGCGCCAGCGCGCGGGCCGATTGTCGCCAATCGCGCCCGATCCACAGCGCGTCGATCGTCAACGCCACCGCCGGCACGACCACGGCCGATGGCTTGGACAACAGCGCCAACACAAACGCCGCCAGCGCCACGGCATAGTGCAGTCGCGGATGTTCGGCGCCGTCATCGGTTGAAAGCCAGTACTGCCAGAGCGCCAAAAACGAAAACAGGCCGGCGAGCAACCCCTTGGTCTCGGTAGCCCAGCAGACGCTTTCGGTTTGCAAAGGGTGCCAGGCAAACACCAGCGCCCCGGCCAGCGCGGCCAGGTCGTGCCGCGTCAGTCGGCGGAGAATCAGGTACACGGCGCAGGCGGCGCCAGTGTGAAACAAGAGATTGCCCAGGTGAAACACCCAGGCGGCAAATTGTCCGCCGTCGGCCTCCGGCCGCCAGGCGATGGTCGCCTCGATCGCCAACACGGTGTAGGTCACTGGAGCGTACAGCCCCACATAGGGGCGCAACCAAAAATAGATCACGCTCGCCGCGCTTGGCGGCGTGAGCAGCGGATTACGCGTGATGTTGATCTCGTCGTCCCAACTCAACAGCGCAAAGCCAAGACTGCGACCAAACACCAGCGCGATCGCGCCAGCCAGGACCGCGACGGCTAGCCACCAAGGCCAGGGCCCATGAAGAAACTCCGCTTCGCCAGCGGGCCAATCGCGCTCGGTTTCTTCCAGGTCGATCGCCATGGCGCCGGTGCTACGGTGTCCCCAGGTGAGCTTCCAAGAACAGCACTTCGACCGCCGTCAGATAGTCGCGGTTGTCTTTCTTGCCGAAGCCGTGACCTTCGTTGTCGGCGTAGAGCGTCCACACGTCGCGGCCCGCGGCGCGGACTTTCTCCGCGATTTGCTCCGCCTCGAAGAACGGAACCCGCGGATCATTGATGCCGTGCGCCACCAACAGCGCCGATCGTATCTCGCTGACGCGGTTGGTGGGATTGATCTTTTCAAAATACGCCCGCATTTCTGGCTTGCGCTCGTCGCCATATTCGGCGCGCCGCAAGTCTTGCCGGTAGGGGCTGGTCCGCTCCAGGAAGGTGATGAAGTTGGCGATGCCCACAATGTCGACCCCGGCTTTGATGCGCTCGCCAAAATTCACAAGCGACGACAACACCATGTAACCGCCGTACGAGCCGCCGGTGACCGCCACGCGCGTCGAATCGAGTTCCGGCTGCCGCTGAATCCAATCGAGCAAGGCGCCAATGTCTTTGACGCTGTCTTCGCGATGTTCGGCGTTGTCGAGTTGCAGGTAGGTTTTGCCGTAACCGGCCGAGCCGCGCACGTTGGGATAGATGACGGCAAAGCCCAGTTCATTGACTAGATATTGCGTCGGGCCGGAAAAGATGGGGCGCGACTGCGCCTCGGGACCGCCGTGAATGTTGATCACCACCGGCGCCTTGTCGCGGCCGTCGCGCGGTTTGGGCCGGTAGAAATATGCCGGAATTTCGCGCCCGTCGAAGCTGGGAAAGCGAATCATCTCGGGCGTCGCGAAGCCAGCGGGATCGAGGCCCCCCACCTCGCTAAAGGTCCAGCGCGTCAGCTTGCTGCTTTTCACGTCCACCGAGTACGCGTCGGCCGGCGCGTCGGGCCGCGCGAGCGTAAATCCGAGTCTCTCACCGTCTGCTGAAAACTCCAGATTGGCGATCACCCCCAGCGGCAACTCGATCGGTCGCGATTTGTCTCCCTCCAGTAAGAACAGCTTGCTTGCGCCATTTTCGTTGAACGCGTAGGCGACCAGTCCATTGCGATCATCCACCTCCACATCGCTCACGTCCCAGCGCGTGTCGCTAGTCAACCAGGTGTATTGGCCAGTCGCCAGATCGACGCGCGCCAACTCCTGATACTCGCTGCGGGCGTCGCTGGTCGTGTAGACCGATTTGCCGTCGGGGGTGAATGCCAAGGCGCCAAACGACACCTTGCCTTCACCAGGGATTTTTAACTTTTCGAGTTTTCTGGTCGCGATGTGGTACAGCGCGGGATACGACTCGTTGATCGACACGTAGTGGATCATCGCCAGCCGGTCACCCTCGGGAGAAAAGTCAGTGGCCACCCAGTACTCGCCACTGGTCTCCATCAACAGTTCGTGTTCGTCCGGCTCGCGCGTGCTCGCCAGGTAAATATCGGTGTCGCGGCCATTGCGGCGATTGCTATGCACGATCATGCGGTCGCCGTCGTGGCGCACCGGCCCCAGTTCGTTACGCGACTTGCCGTCGGTGAGCATGGTCGCGCGTCCCGACTGGCGATTGAGATAATAGATCTGATAGTTCTCGTCGCCGCCGGCGCTCATCGACAAGAGCAGTTCACCGCTCGGCGACTTGGGGATGAAACGGCCACTCACCGGCTCGTCGAAAAAGGTCACCTGTTCGCGGCGACCGCCCGGTTCGTACACCCGGTGCAACTGAGCGCTGTTGCCGAACCGCGTGGCGATCAACATGCCATTGCCGTCGGGCGACCACCCCTGAAAGCCCGCGCTGCGCACGTTTTGATATTGCCGCAACCGCTCGAACAATTCCGCCGGCACGACGGGCACGCCAGTGGTCCGGATGGCGGCGGGCCGGCGCGGATCGATCGTCTCTTGCGCAGCGCCGCGCGTGGCGGCCACTAAAACCAAGCAAAACGCTGCCAACCATTGCGACTTCATCCGCACTCCCTTTCTAGATGAATACGCTCGCGGCCGCGGTCCTGGGCGCTTGGCTCAGTCGGCTGCGCGCGATCAATTTACTTCGCTTCTTGCACCCGTCGATCGAGCGCGCCGTAGATGATCGGCCCGGCCTGCGGGCCCACACTGTTTTCTTCGCCGTACTGGTCGCCGTTTCGTCCGTAGCAGAACGGCGGTTTCTCGTCCCACTGCCGCAGTGGCAGGATGTAGCCGATCTCGTCATTGGCCAAGCCGACGATCAGCACCTTGTCGCCCGGCAGACTTTCCAAGATCGACTTTTCAGCAGGCGCGTCGGGGTAGTCGGCGCCCGGATCGACCGGATCTTGTACCTTGCCGTAGACATGCTCGGGATAGATCTCGCCGGGGATGCACGCGACGTGCAAATCGCCCAGCCGCACGTAGCCCACCTCGGTCAGCACGGCGGCGGACTTGGTTTCTTTCACGTTCTTGGCGGTGATTTCGTCGCCGATCTTCTCGGCGTCTCCCTGCCAGGCATAGCCGGCGCGCTTGAGAATGCCAATCATCTTGGCCATCTGATACAGCTTGTTTTCCAGCGGTATTGCCACCGGCTTGGCCGAGACTACAAATCCGTTGAGCGAAATCGGCTTGGCCGCATCGACTGCTTGCGCTGCCAGCGCCGCCACCATTTCGCCATACGCCTGATTGAAGGCAAAATCTCCCTCGCGCAACAGTTCGCCTTTTTTATCCTTGAACTTGTCGCGCGGCGGCGCCATGAGCCCCCCGACCGGTCCAGTGAAATACGTCACCGGGCAGCCGTACTTCTTCTTGAGCTCG
Source organism: Pirellulales bacterium (assembly GCA_019694455.1). Taxonomy (NCBI): domain Bacteria; kingdom Pseudomonadati; phylum Planctomycetota; class Planctomycetia; order Pirellulales; species Pirellulales bacterium. The sequence continues at coordinate 4,701 of JAIBBY010000081.1, read as the reverse complement.
TCGACAGTCACCCCGATGAAGTCCGCGGTGATTTGCTTGTTGTCTCCCCCCATCGCCTCGGGATGGCAGTTCCACTGCAGCACGATGCCCACCAGCTTGCCGTTGTCCGCGCGATTGAAGCGCAGCGCCCGCAGCACCGGATCAAAGATGTACGGCTCGCGACTGTCGCGCAACAGCTCCTCGTCCGAGGCGGTGCCGTAGTTGGCCACCACGGGCACGGCGCTTTCGTCGGCTTGCCGGATCACCTGCACCGTCAGTTCGGCGATGCGATCCATATACTCTGGATCGATGCCGCTCTTGGTGGGACCGGGGCCCCATATGCCCATCGTGTCTGGCCCTTCGTGGTTGTGCGCGGCCGAGACCATCACATACTTGAAGTCCTTCAGCTTTTCGCGGATCGCCTGCACCCAGGCGTAGTCGAGTCCCACCACATCGAGGCAGGCCATGGCGATCTTGTCCTTGCCGTCGCGCAATACGACCGAGCGGACGTGCAGCGGATCGTGGACCCCCTCGGCGCGGCGGTTCTGGCTATAACCGGCGATCCAAACCGGCTTGGCGTTCACATCGGGCGTGATGTCGGCCTCGCCAAAACCCACCTCGACCGGCGCGGCCATCACGCTCGAAGCGATCATCATGCAGAACAACGAAAAAACAGTTTGGGGCAGGCGCATGGCGGAATGATCCTCTACTACTGGCGGGATTGGGGGCGGGTCGAACGATTCAGACTAAGCCCCCCACAGGCGCGCCACAACCCCCGGCCACTAGCCGTCGCGGCGCAACTGGCCACCCCGGCGGGCCAATTACGACGGCGTTTCCTTGCTTGGCCGGTCAGCGCGCGGCCGTGGTTCTTCGGAAGGCTCAGAATCGAAATCGCGCCACACCATCGCCCGGCGGAACGGTTCGATGCGCATGACCAGTTCGCCGCCATGAAAGATGCGCACTGTGCCGCTCGATTCGCTCACCACCACCGCAATGGCCTTGGTGTTGCGGGTGATCGCGGCGCCCGTCCAATGCCGCGAGCCAAGCCCCTTGGTCAAGTTGATGTCGCTGGCCGACGCGTCGATGTACCGCGCCGCCGCCTCCACCGTGCCGTCAGGCGCCACGATGATCGCCCCATCCATCTGGGCAATCTCCTTGATCCCTTCGCGCACCTTTTGAATCTTGAGGTTGCGCTCCTTGCGATTGTAGCCCTTCACCGGATCGAAACCCGTGGGATGGCTGCTGGCCAGCACTTTGCGGGTGTCGCCGACCACAAACAGCGCGCCGACCGGCTTGCCTTCGCGACCTTCGCGTCCGATCTCCAGACCGAGCGCGACGACAGTTTGCAGCGTGTCGAGCGGCACACTCGTTTCCAGACGCCGCAGATCGCGAACGCTCAACCGACCCAGGTGGTCTCCCAGGTCGACAACGCTGATCGAATCGACCTCGTCCGGCTCCAGCCCGCAGTAGATCACCACCACCGCCGCGCCGGGCACCAACATTTCGTGCGCCACTGCTTTGATGAGCGCCTGGCCAATGCGGTCGTACACCGGAGCGTCGGCCATGCCGATCGCGATGGCCGGCAACAGCGTGCCGACATCGCGCAAAATCTCCTCGGTGTCAGCGGCAACCACCAGTGGCGTCCCATCGGCCAGGCCGCGCAGTTGTTGCCAGTTGAAGCGTTGCTCCGCCATCAGCACCAGCGCGCTGGCCTTCACCGCGCGGCAAAGCTGCACGGCCTGACGAAACACGGCGCCAAGCTGGTCGGAGTGCTTCATGTGCGGGAGAACCAGAGCGATCGTCGCGCGGCTGTGGCGACAACCGAGATCAAAGGGCGGGGCGGCTGCGAAATAGTAGGAGTTTTTTCGCCTGTAGGCAACTGGCCGGAAGAGCCCCTCCTACAACCGGCGCGATTAGGGTAGCCGCACCTTAACCACTGCCTTATGCACGTCGCTAGGGGGGCCGAGATGGCAGTTGGGTTCGTGGGCGTCCTCCGGGAAAAACACCACGAAATCCCCGGTCCGTAGCTCAAACGCCCGGGTCCGCGCATTGCGCACAAAGAACATCAAATCGCGCGTTTCGTCGTAAGCCGCGCTCACCGCGGCCGTCTCGGCCAGCGGCGTCCAGTACACCGTCTCTTGCCCGCTGACAAGGTATTGCACGTCGACGTATTTGCGATGCGCCTCGGGCTCGGCGCTTTCGTAGTCGCGGGTCGCATAGCGCGCGACCAAGGCAAACAAGCGGTCGCCGTCGATCTCGTGCCGGCCGGTGGCCAGCGCGCTCGTGGCGTGTTGCCGCAGCCAGGCAAAAGCCGGCGCCAGCCACGGATGAGCGGCTTCACAGCGAGCGGAGTTGGCCAGCGTGTCGAGGATCATGCAGGCAGCATTTCCAGTGCTGTGACAATTGGCCGATACGTCATCACGAGTGGATTTGCCTGCCCGATACCGCCATGGCCGCTTCCTTCACCGCTTCCGAAAGCGTGGGATGCGCATGACATGTGCGGGCCAAATCCTCGCTCGACGCGCCAAACTCGATCGCGACGGTCGCCTCGGCAATCAACTCGCCCACGTGCGGGCCAATCATATGCGCCCCCAGGATGCGATCGGTCGCGGCGTCGGCCAAGATCTTCACAAAGCCGTCGGCGTCTCCCAGCGAACGGGCCCGGCCGTTGGCCCGAAACGAAAACTGCCCCCGCCGATACTCGACGTTCTCCTTCTTCAGTTCATCTTCCGTGCGGCCAACGCTGGCGATTTCGGGATGGGTGTAGACCACCGCGGGGATGGCGTTGTAGTTCACATGGCCATAGCCGGTGACAATCCGCTCGACGCAGGCCATGCCCTCTTCCTCCGCCTTGTGCGCGAGCATGGCGCCACCGATCACGTCGCCAATGGCGTAGATGCCGTCGACGGAGGTGCGGTACTGCTCGTCGACCACCACTCGGCCGCGCTGATCGACACGGACACCCGCGGCGTCGAGCCCCAGGCCATCGGTGTTCGGCGTGCGTCCCACGGCCAACAGCACGCGATCGGCTTCGAGTGGTTGCATCCCTTCGGCCTCGACCACCGCGCCATTCTTGGTTGCTCGCGCACCCGTCACGCGGCAGCCCAGCCGGAACTCAAACCCTTGTTTCTTGAAGGCGCGAAACGCCTCATCAGCGAGCTGGCGATCCATGCCCGGCAAGATGTGGTCGAGATACTCGAGCACTACCACCTGCGAGCCGAGCCGTCGCCAGACCGAGCCCATCTCCAGACCGATGTAGCCGCCGCCAATCACGGCCAGCCGCTGGGGAACCTCGGCATAGGCGAGCGCCTCGGTGCTCGTGCCGACGCGATCGCCATCGAGTTCAACGCCGGGGAGCCGCGCCGGTTTGCTGCCGGTGGCGATCAGGATGTGCTTGGCCATGAGCTGCGTCGCGCCGCCATCGGCCTCGACCGTCACGCGGCCAGCGCCGGCGATCTTGCCATGCCCGGCGATCCGCGCCACCTTGTTCTTCTGGAACAACGAGCCAATGCCTTGTGTCAGCCCCGAGACGATCTGGTCTTTGCGCTGGAGCATCGCCGCCAAGTCGAGCTCGACGCCGGCGACGCGCACGCCATGAGCGGCCAGCGACTCGCGGGCGTCGGCGTAGCGGTGGCTCGATTCGAGCATTGCCTTGCTGGGGATGCAGCCCACGCGGAGGCATGTGCCGCCAAGCGCTGGCTCTTGCTCGACGCAACAGACGGTCAGCCCTAATTGCGCTGCGCGAATGGCGGCGACGTATCCGCCCGGCCCGCCGCCGATCACCACCAGATCAAAGCTTGTTTCGGCCACCGACTAAACCTCCAACAGCAGCCGCGTCGGGTCTTCGATCACTTCCTTGACCCGCCTCAAGAAGGTGACCGCCTCGCGACCATCCACGATGCGGTGGTCGTAGGTCAAGGCGATGTACATCATCGGCCGGATGACCACCTGCCCTTCGACCGCCATCGGGCGATCTTGAATCGCGTGCAGGCCCAGGATGCCGCTCTGCGGCGGATTAACAATCGGCGTGGAGAGCAGCGAGCCGTACACGCCGCCATTGGAGATGGTGAACGTGCCTCCCTGCAACTCGTGCAACTCCAGCTTGTTCTCTTGCGCGCGGCGCGCCAGATCGGCAACGGCCAATTCGATCTGCGCAAACCCCATGCGGTCGGCGTCGCGGAGCACCGGCACCACCAGCCCTTTGCCGCCGCCAACGGCGATGCCGATGTCGTAGTAGTTGTGGTAGATGATGTCGTCGCCGCGAATCTCGGCGTTGATCGCCGGAAACGCGGCCAGCGAGTCGACCGCCGCCTTGACGAAGAACGACGTGTACCCCAACTTCACACCGTAGCGCTTTTGAAATCCTTCTTTGTGCTGGCCTCGCAGCGCCATGATGTGGGTCATGTCGATTTCGTTGAAGGTGGTCAATAGCGCGGCGTTCTGCTGCGCCTCGACCAGCCGCTCGGCGATCCGGCGGCGGATCATCGACATCGGCACCACCTTCTCGGTGCGATCTCCCGGCGCGGCGCGTGCCACGGCGATCGGCTCGCGCACCGGCTCCTCGCGGCGTGGCGCGACGGTCACCTCCTTGCGCGGCGCCTCCACGGCGCGCTGCACGTCTTCTTTCAGCATCCGTCCGCCCGGACCCGTGGCTTGCACTTCCTCGCGGCGCACGCCGCTGGTGGCCAGCGCGCGCTCGGCGGCCGGCATGACAAAAGGGCT
>JAIBBY010000080.1 GCA_019694455.1 Pirellulales bacterium | reverse complement strand
GCCGTCTCCAGAAACAGCCGCTGACGCGGATCCATGCGTCGCGCCTCCCGCGGCGAAATCTGGAAAAACAACGCGTCGAACTCGCTCACCCCCTCCAAAAAACCGCCACTCGCGGCCGATGGGAGAGAGGAGTCTGTGATGCCGGCGAGTTGCTGGCGCGCCACTGGCGGAGCGCCAAGCGGACTTTCCGGCTGATTCAGCGACTCCCAGAGATCGCCTGCCACATCCACGCCAGGAAGTCGAAACGCATAGCCGACAATGGCAATGGTGTCTCGATGTAGAGGAGGTGTCGCAGACTCAGCGGCAGTCGTACTTGAGATGCTCGACTCTTGTGAACGAAACGCGCTATCGCTGGACTTATGAGGCAAAGTCGACGCCCAGTCGGCGATCTGACTGGCCCGCTCCGCGACGAGAAACTCAGCGAGCTGGGCCACACTCGGATACGCAAAAACCTGTGGCGGGCTGAGATTTGAAATTCCCAATCGCGCCTTGATCGCCGCCAAGGCCTCCAAGGTCATCAGCGAATCGATTCCTTGCTCCTGGAAGGATCGATGGGCGTCGAAGGCGCCATGCGGCGATCGCGCGACCTGAGCGAATATTTCGGTCAATGCGCGCCGAACCTGTCTGTGGACGTTGCCAAGCGTCGCCGCGTCAGTTTCTTGGTCAGTACCCGATGCGACAACTTCCGATATTCGGCGCGTTGCTTCGGCGATAACGACCTTGGATACGCCGACCTCGGCTGTGCTCCGCCCGCAGATCACGCGCAAATCCAGCGCGTCAGCCAATGGCGCGTGCGCCGGCACATTGGCATCCGGAAAAACAGCGAGTTCCTCAAACTCCAAACTTGCCAGCAGCGAGCGCCACTCGTTGACATCCAAGAGCGGGCCGCTCGAACGCAATGAATCGTCGGAATGCCTGGACCACCCTTCAGTCAGCGCGAAGGTCAAATCTCCGAATCGCGATTCTCGAACCGCCTCGACGAGCAGCAAGCGGCCGCCCGGGCGAAGCAGTTCGCAAGCATGGACAAGCGACTCACGCAGGTCGCGCGTGGCGTGCAGCACATTGGCGGCGATGATGAGATCAAATGAATGTAACGACAAACTTTGCTCGGTAGGCGGCGTCTCGATGTTCAATACGCGAAACTCGACATCGTGCGCCGCGGCAAATTGACGCTTGGCTTTATCGACAAGCGCTGGCGACACATCGGTGAACAGATATCGCTTTGCGACGCCGCGCAGCGCATCAAGCAAATACCGTGTCGTGCCCCCCGTGCCGGCGCCAATTTCGAGAATCCGAAACTCTCGATTGTCGGCGACCTGTCGAGCGATCGCGGGCACGATGGCTTGACAGATTTCCGCCGCGGCGCGCGTCGATGGAGAGTTGGCGTACAGCCATTCGGCTTCGGTTGTGTCGCCGCTCGGGAACAGTGCTTGCAACGGGTCGAACTCGCCGCTCAGGATCGACGCCAGCCGAATTCCACAGCGATGCAGAAAGCGAAGTTGGATCGCAAACTGCGGATATCGCCGCGCAAGTTCAGCGGACTCACGCTGGGCCGATCGTTCGAAAAATTGCGCCGTTGCGAGTAGTTTACCATCATTCTTGACCAGCAATTGGTCGGCCAGGAGGTGCTCGATCAATCGCGTCAATAACCGAGAATACTGCGGACGCGGTTTCAGGCGGGCCGCAATGTCGTGGATGTCGTACGAGTCTTGCGCGTGTTGGAACAGATTCCGCTCTCGTAAGGCGCCGACAATGTACGACGCGCAAAGTCGGTCCAGCAGTGGCGCAAGGCCCTGGTATGGCGCCAGCGTCGTTTCGTCCGTCGCGATGCGCTCGCAGGCGCGCGCGCCGGCGCCACGGAGTTCGATGTCCTTGTTGGGGAGTCGCGTTTCGATATTCGTACTCGATTTGCGCAACACTCCAACAGTGACGGGATTCGCTCGAATGATCTCGTCGAATGCGGCCAAGGCGGCAGCGTCGCTCAGGGGTTCGATGCCGCTATTTTGCAGAGTTCTTCGATAACGCTCGTCATCGACGGATCGCGATTGGTCCCATGGTCCCCAATGAATTGCAATTGCCGGCCTGCCGAGCGTATCACGCCGATAACGAGCCAGCGCGCCTTGAAACGCGTTTGCCGCGGCGTAACTGGCATGGCCGACACCTCCCGTCCACGCCGACATCGACGAGCACAGGACAAACCGCGGAATTTGGCAACGATCGACTGCTTCGCTCAATATCGATGAGCCAGCCACTTTGGAACGAATCACATCGTCCAGGTCGCTGGGGGTCCGCCGCCAAATAACACCGTCTTCCAGATGCCCAGCGGCGTGAATTACACCGGCGATCTGGCCATATCGCGCTTGGAGTTCCGCGAACACTGCTCGCACCGCGGTGGCATCGGTAATATCGCAGCACACGTATTGCGCCGGCTTGGCATGACGCTTGAGCCCAAGCAATCGCAATTGCCGCAGTTGCGCAGCCGCCGAATTTATGTCCACTGTGTTGCCAAGATCGGTGCGACCCAGCAGGACCACTGTCGCTCCCAATCGATGTTGCAAGTGGCCTGCTAAAGCGGAACCGACGCTGCCTAGACCTCCGGCAATGACATAGACGCCGCCTTCCTGCAAGCCAGAGCTTTGGCCAGCATCGAGCGGCTTGTTGACCAAGTGGGATCGCAGTCGCGCGCCGCGAGCATAGGCGACTTGAAGTTGTTCCGCGTTGCCGCCCAGTTCTGCATGAGCCTGTTCCGCGATGCGGTACGCTGGCTCGCTTGGATCAACATCGATAAAGCGCGTGCGGAGGTTGGGCAATTCGTAAGGCAACACCCGCAGCACCGGTTCCAGCATGGCGGCGAGAGGATTTCGACAAGGTGATTGGCCGGCGTCCGTGGCGCCGGCGGTAATCACGGCAACCGTGGTCTGCTGGCAAATCTCGGATTGCGCCAATACCGCTTGCGTCAGGTAGGAGATGTTTCGGAATCCCAGGTCGAGTTGCCGCTCTTGGTCAACTTCTGCTGTTTCGTCAAGTAAGGTCGGCAAGGTCCAAAGGTGCGCTACGCCTTGGACCTGGCCAACATGCTGCTTGATCCATTCCGCCAGTCGATGGTAGTCGTCGACATTCTCGGGGCGCATGGTCACAACGTCGCCTGCTTGCCAAGTTTTGTCGGCGAGCACTTCAATGACGCGATTGCCAGAATCGATCAGTCGATCAATGAGACGGCGCGCGGCGGCTTGATGTCGATGAAACACCAGCCAAGCGCCGGCGGACAATGGCTGTGGAGAAACCAAGTGTTCCGTTCGCCATTCGATGGCGTGATACAGGCCGCTGGTTTGACTGGGCGCAGGCGCGGGATCGTAGTACGCCCTCACATCGCTCGGCGCTTGTTGAGGCTGAATTCTGGTAAGGCGGCAATCCACACGACGAAACGGATACGTCGGGAGGCTAATGATGCGGCCGCCACGCCCGGCTTCATACGTGCGCCAATCGATCCGGCATCCGCGCACATACAAGCGAGCAACGGCCTCTTGTAGTGAGGCCGGCGCCTCGCTGTCGGTCAGGGCCGAAATGGAATCAGCGCCCTCCGCATTCGTTACGATTTGGCCCAAAGGCCCGAATTCGCCGAAATTGATCTGTAGGTCACATTGTTGTTGGGCAAGCTTGTTTAGCGACTCGGCAAACTTTGGCAACTCACTAAGTTGGCGACTCCAAAGCGTTTCATCGCAGGTTCCGTGCTGAACGGTCGCGCCCGTGATGCTGGAAATCCAACGGATGTTAGGTGATTTGTCGCTGAAGTTGGTCGAAGCGATCGACAATCCTCGTGAAGCCTCCTGCCAAGCCGCAGAAGCGACCAAGAGCGGCGCGGCGAATCGGCGTGTGCTGACTCCGCGCCGATCTAGAGACTCGACTACCGCATCGACCAAATGATCGGCGACCGCCAGGATTGTCGACGACCGCGTCGGCTCGCCGACCACGGTTACAGAACAATCGGCCGGCAGCAGCGAGGTCACCATTGCTTGGGGCGCATTGGCGGCCAACAGGGTTTCCTTAGCGGTGATGGCATCACGCTGCCGTGCGACCATAGTCAACGCGGCGGCGGCAGCGGCGAGCGGCAAATGCCCAGACAACACCGCTGCCACGTACTCGCCGACTCCAAAGCCCAGGACGCAGGCTGGTTGGACTCCCCAATGCTGTAGTAGTCGCACATAGGCGACTTGCGCCGCGAATGCCGCCAAACAAATCTGTTCCCAATTGTTGCCCGACGCGTCTGGCGCCCGCATCAAGCAGTCGAATAGTCCTTGTGAGATCAGGGAATCAATTTCTGAACAGACGGCTTGAAGTTCATTTCGATACTGAGGCTCGGACTGAGTCATCCGATGGATCAAATCGCGAGAAATCGGCGTCAATCCACAGAACACAAACGCCACGCGGGGCTTGTTGAATCGATCGACCACGCCGTGCCAAACGCGATCGGAGTTTTGATCACCCAAACAGCTTTTTACCGATGCGCGAAGCTCAGCCATGTCGCTGGCGACGATCGCCAGTCGCGTCTCGAAGTGACGTCGTCCACCGTTCGTCGTGCGACACAAATCGGTCAGTTCCGTTGCCGAATCAATCCTCAAGACATACCGTTCGAGCAAAGCTCTTAGTTCCACTTGGCTTCGCGCCGAAGCGGTAAAAACCGCTGCCGCTGGTGAATGCGAAGGCGGCGGGACCGGCAATTCCGGGGCTTCTTCAACAATTACGTGACCATTGGCGCCACCGAATCCAAACGAACTAATCCCCGCGCGGCGCGGCGACGAATCTTCAGTCCATGGCTGCAACCGAGTGGGTAAATAGAATGGGCTCGACTCAAACTCAATGTCAGAGTTGATTTCTCGCACCGACGGATGCGGGGGCAATTGTTTTGCCTTGATCGAAAGGATCGCTTTGATCAAGCCGGCAATCCCAGCAGCAGCTTCCAGGTGACCGATATTGGTCTTGACGGTCCCGAGCGCGCAAGTTTGTCGACGCGGTTGATCGAGCGCGCGGCACAAGCCAGCGAACTCGATCGGGTCGCCGAGTGAAGTGCCCGTGCCATGCGCCTCAATCAGACCGATTGTCTCGGCCGATAGTCCCGAATCAGCGAGTGCCTCACCGATCACCTGCGCCTGTGAACCGGAGTTGGGCACCGTCAGCCCGGCCGCCTGTCCGCCATGATTAATCGCCGAACCAACGATGCAGGCGTGAATGCGATCTCCAGCCTCCCAGGCCGCTTGCGCCCTAGCGAGCAGCACGACGCCGATACCCTCGCCCGGCACATAGCCGTTCGCGCTGCGATCGAAGCTGTGACAATGACCGTCTGGCGACAAGGCCTGAATGCGCTCCAATGCCGCATAATGGCCTGGAGTCACGCCAACTTGCACGCCCGCCACAAGGGCGTAGTCGCATTCGCGAGCGCGCAGACTGCGCACGGCGAGATGGATGGCGACCAACGCCGACGAACAAGCAGTGTCGATCGCCAAGCTTGGCCCCTTAAGATCGAAGCAGTACGAAACACGATTGGCGATCACTGAAGTGGCGTTTCCGGTGCCGAGGTACACACCGTCGGAGTTTGGCTCTCCCCCGGCGAGAAACTCACTCGACATGGCGGCGACAAAGACACCAGTTCGCGAGCCAGTAAGTCGACCATCCGCATAGCCCGCGTCTTCGATAGCTTCCCAGACAGTTTCCAATAGCAAGCGCTGCTGCGGATCCATCTCGCAGGCTTCACGATGCGTGATGCGGAAAAACTCGGGGTCAAACTGATCGATATTGTCGAGGAATCCGCCTTGGTATCGCCGAGTCTCTGTCGCCGCGATGTCGCCGATCGCCGTCCGCCAACCGCTGCGATCGGACGGCGCCGGCGCGATCGAATCGCGCCCCTGTTGGATATTGCTCCAAAACGCGTCGAGTGACGAAGCATCTGGAAACCGTCCAGCCATGCCCACGACGGCAATTTTGGAGTCGCTGAGGTGCGGTTGCAGATAAGTGTTGGCGGTCGCAGTAGCGCTCGCGGGCTTGACTGACCCCTCCACTTGGATCGTGTCGTGAGCGATTTCTTCCGGTGGATTCCTATCCAAATGGCTGGAAACAGCTTGTGAATTCTCTAGTCGCGAAACCCCATGTTCCCCCATCAAGGCGTCGGCTAATCGCCGCAGTGTTGGGTGATCGAATAGCAAGGTTCGGGGAAAATTCTTGCCAGACAATTGAGAAATTGTCTTGGCTAAGTTGGCGGCGATAATCGAATCGACTCCCAGTTCGACGGCGGGCGCGTCGGGATCCACTCGACCGATCGGTTCTTCGATCGCTACTGCCACAATCCGGCGCAATGTTTCGATCAGACTTTGCTTCAGGTCGTCGATATCCACTTGCGCTGGAGTTTGCGGATGCGCTGCACGTTGTTGGTTCGCAACGCCGACTGGTTGAATCGAAGGTGCGTCACGCAATCGCGCGACGACGACTTGCGCCTCGCCCGCGACCAAGATCGCTTCCAACGCGGCAAGCCCGATCGCGCTGGACATTGCCACGACACCAGCGGCGGCGCCGCTATTGGGATCCAACAAAGAACGAATGGATGAATCGCCGGTGGCCTGCGATTGACGCAAGTGCGTGGCGGCGCGCCCCGCCTCGGACCATAAACCCCAGTCCACCGCGTAGGTGGCGCGGCCTTGTTGTGTTCTCCAGTGCGCGAACGCGTCGAGAAAGGTGCTGGCCGCGGAGTGATCGGCCTGGAAGACACTGCCTTGTATGCCGGCAATCGACGAAAACAAAACCAGAAAATCCGGTGGATCATCCAGCGTGATTTCGTCGAGCAATCGCGTGCCAATCAGTTTGGGTTGCAGGACTGCATCAAATTCGACTTGAGATTTGTCCTTGGTCAAGCCATGTGCGAGTACGCCTGCCGCGTGAAAGACGCCGTTGATTTTGCCGTGCTCCGCGCGAATCCGTGCCAGCGCGTCGCGGAGCGATTTGTCATCGGAGACATCCGCCAATTGAATGGAGATGTTGGCGCCAAGCGAACGTAATTGCTCAATTGCCGCGGTGCGTTCGGCGGTCATTGGATCGCTGCCGGCCGGATCGGCGATGTGCGGCCGAGTCAGCAGTATCAACCGAGCGCCGGAGCGGCGGTGAAGCCAGCGTGCCACTTCGAGACCAATGCCGCCGAGACCGCCAGTAATCAGATAAACGCCCCGTTGGCGCAGTGGCAGGTTGGGGCGATTCGACTCGGCGATCAGCGGCTGATAATCGAGCGAAAACGAGACGCCGTTGCGAAAAGCCTCTACCGGATCCGTAGCGCCGCCAGCAGCCGCAATCAGTCGCTCTCGAAGTCGCGGCTCATTGAAATCCGATGGAGAGATATCGATGCATTCGCACAATAGGTCTGGCCGCTCGCGATTTGCCGTACGAGCCAGCCCGAACAGGCTGGCCGCGATGGGATTGCCTACCTCCAAGTCGTCATCCAGCGACACCGCGCCGGCGGTCACAAAGCGAACGAGTCGTGCTTGCCGGCCGGGTTGATTGGCAAGTGCCTTGATTAGAGTGAAGCCGCTCCGCGCAGTTTCCGAGTAGGCCGCGTCGAACGATGCCCGATTACTCAACCCACTGGTGTGATCCAGGGACCAAAGATGGAGCACGGCCGGAGGGCCCGAATCGCTGCCTGCGGCTTTCAGCAATCGGCAGTAGTCGTCAAATTGATCTGGATGAATCGTGAATGCGTCGCCGGTGGCAGCAAATCGCAGTCCAGGACGAACTTCGATTGCGACCTTGCCTTGTTCGCGAAGCTGTGCGGCGATAGCCCGGCCCAAGCCTTGGGAATCGCTAAAAATAATCCAATGCGCCGATTCAGCGGTCTGATCATTTCGCGACTCGCGCGAAACAGGTCGCCACAACGGCCGATAGAGCCAGCCGTCGAGCAGCGATCGGTCGGGCAGCGGCGGATCGATGGTTGCCGCGTGCGGCGCAGGTGCGCCAACATTTGCTGGCAGGCCGCGTGGCAACCAACAATGTTGTCGCTGTAGCGGGCTTGCCGGCAAGGCAACGCGCTGCATGGGAAGACTGCGATACAGTGGCGCCCAATTGACGTGGATCCCTTGAACAAACAATCGGCTCAAAAGCGACAGAGCTTCGCCGCGATCAATTTCTGAATAGTCCTTGAATTCCGCATCCGATGCATCGAGAAGGACCAATCGACGAAATTCGTCCGGCAGGCAGTCAGCTGCCAAATGCCGCGCATCGACTGAGAAGTTGGATGCCGTTTCGCGAACGAGCGCATCCTGTGACAACGGGTCGCTGGCGGTGCAGAACAGCGAGTTGTCGCGAAGTCCGACGCAAAAATCGGTGAGCTTGCGAACTGCTTCTTCGGTGGTGCTCGCCAATAAAGCGAGTCGATGCGCAAATGGAGTGCGTCCGCAATTGGCCGTGAAGCAAATATCTCGAAACGCGAGTTCTCGATTCGCCTCAAGATGCCTGACAAACGCTTCGGCGAGTTGAGCGAGCGCCCGCTCGCTTCGCGCAGAAAGAGTCAAGACCTCCACGCGCGGCGCATGGTCATCACGGGGCGGCTTCACGAACTCCTCTAGGACGACATGCGCATTGGCGCCGCCAAAACCAAATGAACTGGCCGCCGCACGGCGAGGGCCTTGCGACCCAGACCAAGCGCGAGCGCGGTCGTTGACGAAGAATGGCGAAGTTTCGAAGTTAATCGATCGATTGGGCGATTGAAAATGCAGTGTTGGGGGAAGCTGCCGATGGCGCAATGCGAGAACCGCCTTGATCAATCCGGCGATACCAGCCGAGGCTTCCAGATGACCAAGGTTGGACTTGACCGAACCAATCGCACACCAGGCTTGCCGTGAGTCCGCGCCGCCAAACGCCGCGCTAAGTGCCTGTAGTTCCAATGGGTCGCCAAGGGCCGTACCTGTGCCGTGTGCTTCGAGCAGGCCAACAGTTTCTGGAGAGAAGCCGCATTTTCGATACGCAGACTGGATCAACGCCTGTTGCGCCTTAGGGTTGGGCGCGGTCAAGCCAATCTTGGAATGGCCGTCGTGGTTGATTTCCGATGCTTTGATCACGGCCCAAATATCATCCACATCGCGAATAGCGGCGGACAGTGATTTCAAGACGACCACCGCAACCCCTTCGCTGCGCACATAGCCGTCGGCGCGGTCGTCAAATGTCTTGCAACGCCCATCCAGGGCCAGCATGCCGGCCTCTGTGCAGATCGCGTTGCCGCCTGCGTTGAGGATTAGATTGGCGCCGCCAGCAAGCGCGACCTCGGCTTCGTCGCGCAAAATGCTCTGACAAGCAAGATGCACCGCCACCAACGATGAGGAGCACGCCGTGTCGAGCGTCAGACTAGGACCCCGAAAGTCGAACAAATAGGATAGCCGATTCGCGAGCATGCTGGGTGAGTTGCCCGAGCCGACATGCGGATCGAGATGTTGATTCTCGGCCGCCAGCAGATGCAGGTATTCGCTGCTTGAGGCGCCGATAAACACGCCGACACGCCCTTGCCCTAGTTGGTTCGGGCGATACCCCGCGTTCTCCATGGCGTGCCAAGCGACTTCCAGCAACAAACGCTGCTGAGGATCCATTCGCCGAGCTTCGCGCAACGAAATGCCAAATAAATCGTGATCAAATTGGTCAATGCCCTGTAAGTAACCGCCCAGGACAGTGGCGGCTGGGTCGGCCAACGTCTGGACAAATTCGAGGCGCGATACAGGAATCGGGCCAATCGAATCTCGGCCCGTCGTAATATTCCGCCAATACTCGTCTGGCGAGTTGGCGTCTGGAAACCGCAGCGCGACTCCGATCACCGCAATGTCGGCGCGATTGGCGGCAATCTCCGTGGCCGACATGGAAGTGGTGGTTGTCGCTGCGTTCACCACGAGGACAGCGTCTCGCGTGACATCGAGTGGCGGTGCAGAAGCTGGTATCGGCGTCGCTTGAAGTGCCGTCGCCAGTTCCCGGATGGTAGGGTTGGTAAAGAGCAATGTCGCATCGAGTCGAGTGGCTAGCCGGCGCTCGAGTTCGCGGGTCGCGCGCACCGCGAGCATTGAGTCGAGCCCGATCTCTTGAAAATTCGTCGACTCGGGAATCTCATGCGGGGCCAGCGACAACACTGCGCCAAGCACCTCTCGCAAAATCCCCAACATCTCCGCTACGGTTGACTGTACTGGCGGCCGAGCTTGCTGCTTGTCTGCCGCGTTGGGCACTTGATCAGCAACGGGCGTCGCTGCCAGCACTCGGCTGCGCGATGCGATCATGTTCAACTGGCCAAGTTGCAGCGCTTCGTGGAACAGCGCGCGCCCCACCGCCGGCGAAATGGTCTCGATCGTCGACAAATCAGAAGTCGAATCGACGTTGGTCCGCGCGGCCATGCCCACCGCCGACCATGGGCCCCATGCAATGCTCATGACGCGAGGCGATCCGCCGCTTCGGTCATGATTGCTCGACCACGCGTCGACATACGAGTTGGCCGCTGCATAGGCTGACTGTCCGATCTGCCCGAGATGCGCGGCTATTGAAGAGTAGATGATCAGAAAATCGCAGTGCAGCGTTTTCGCCGCAGACAGCAAACAGTCGCATCCGAGGACTTTGGGTCGCAGCACCGCGTCGACCGATTGTGGTGAGGCATGGATTCCCAGCGCGTCCTGGAGGACTCCGGCGGCATGCACAATTCCATGGATTGGGCCATGAGTAGCAGTCCAGGCCGCAAGCGCGTGTTGCACGTCTGCCAGGTTGGCCACGTCCAGCGACATGGGAATCGCTTCGACCCCCATTCGCTTGAGTCGCTCGATATTCTGGGCTCGACGACGAATTGTTTCGTACAGCGAATGCGGCTGCGCGCCCGTCTGGTCGCTCGTACTCAGTGGCGTTCGATTGGCCAACAGCAAGCGGCTTGCGCCCAATTCAGCCAGCGCGTACGCCGTCTCGAAACCAATGCCATCTTGACCACCCGTAATCAGATAGGCGCCTCCCTGGCGGATGGCGATTGGCTGCTTCTGGACATGGTCAATGGGTTGCCACGCGGGCGCATAGCGCTGGCCGCCGCGCAGCGCGATTTCAGCTACGGTGTCTGCGGAACTGTCGTCACTTGCCAATTCAATGAGCAAACACGAGGCATCAAGGTTGTTGTGATCTATATCGATAAGCCGCGCGCCCAGAGATGGTGTCTCACGCCGCAACGATCTGACCGCCCCCCAAATGGCGGCAGCTTCAGGCGAAATGTGTTCCGAACCGTTGATTCGCGTCGCGCCACGGGTCACGACACACCAGTGGCCCACTAGTTTCGCGGCTACGAGCGACCGATAACGGAACAGTAGCGCGGCGAGTGACTCCGGCACCGGCGCGGATTCGATGTCGCAGCACCAGAGGTCCACGACTTGTGACACGCCTCGCAGGGCCGCATGGTTTAGGAGTGAGTGATAATGCTCTTCGATCGCCGGATTCAGCACGAAGTGCGAGTCCGACTTCTGGGCGAAACGATGCCCTTGGGAAACGCGAATTACGCGAGTGCCATGTTCGGTCAACCTGCGCGCTAGATCCGCGCCCAGACCATGCTCGTCGACAAAAACGAGCGTCGCTTGTTCAGGGTGTGAAGACGGCGATAGTATTGGCGCCAGTCGCCAACACATTTGATGGAACCAGGCTTCATCAAGTGGAGAAGCAATGGAGGCAACATTCGCAGTGGCTCTAATTGGTTCTGATTCTTTGAACAACGTGACATCTGGTTGCGAAGCTCTTGGCAACCGGAAGCGTCGCTTCTCGTAGGGGTAGGTCGGCAGTGGGACGCGGCGATAGGTCCCCGGCTGTTGGCTGTAGAAGGCCTGCCAGTCGAGGGGGGCGCCGGCCGCTTCGAGTTGGGTCAGCGCTGCGAGCAGGCTCTCCCACTCGCGTCCCCGCGCCAAGCTGGCCAGGACGCGCGGCGTGGGCCGGTCGGAGGCCTCCCGGCCCGACGGGTCACGGCCCAACGGCTGAAGACCCAGATTCTCCAGGCATTGCGTGGCCAGTTGGGCCAGGGTCTGGCCGGGCCCGATCTCGAGCAGCAGGTCGGCGCCGCCGCCGCCATTGGCGGCGGCCAGGGTTTCGATGGCTTGTTGGAAGCGGACGGGCTGCCGCGCTTGAACGAGCCAGTAGTCGTCGGGGAGCCGCTGTCCGGCGGGGAGCAGCCCGCCGGTGGCGGCCAGGACCAGCGGGATCCGCAGGGGCGCGTGTCGC
>JAIBBY010000079.1 GCA_019694455.1 Pirellulales bacterium | reverse complement strand
GGCCGATAGGCCGGATGAGGGCGCGTTGATAATGCCCCCCCCTCACCAGCGGCCTGCGGCCGACCTCTGGCGCCTACTACGCTTCGCTGCGTGGGGGCGAGGTGGAAGAGGGGACGACCATACAGGCCAACATCGCCAAGCGCGGTGCCGCTTTTTTGAACTGCCCTTGCTGGCATTTGCGGATGCCAACTATCATTCGCCCCGATCCACACCAAGCCGCAACTGCGCGGAACATCACGAGCGAGCGGCGTGACTCATGCTCGGGCGTATTCTCCACTGGCCGACCTGTCCCGCTTGTGACTCGTGGCGGCTGACGACGCTGGCGCAGTTTCCCAGCAAGCGGTCCATCCCGCCGGAGTCGCGCCCGGCGGTGTGCGGCTGTCGCCACTGCGGCATCGTCTATTACTCGCCGATCCCTTCGCGGCAACAGGCGGACGACTATTACGAGGCGGAGGATGGCTGGGAGTCTGCACGCGACATGCACAAGCTAGCCGACCCCAGCTACGTCAATCCCAAGAAGCATCAAATGTTCGGCGCGATCTATGATCGATTGACGCCACATCTGGCCGGCGAACTGCTGGCGCGCCCCGAGCGCCGCGTGCTCGACTTTGGTTGCGGGCCGGGCTGGTTTCTCGACGTCTTTCGTCAGCACGGCTGGCAGACCACCGGGCTGGAACCGGCGCCGCGCGTGCGGCAGTACGCCGCGCATCGCCATCGCATGCTGGCCGAGTTAGGGGACGACGCTTACGACCTGATCGTCGCCAATCATGTGCTCGAGCATGTCACCTCGCCGCGCGACACGCTGCGCGACCTGGTGGCGCGCCTGACGCCCGGCGGCTACCTGTACCTCGGCGTCCCGAACCTCGCGGCGCTGGAGCAGACGGGCTACCTGAAGCCCTTTATCAACAGCCATCACCTGTTCGCCTACACGCCGGAAAGTCTCACCAATCTCTTGGCGGCGGAGCGCGTGCGCGTCGTCGCCCGCTACACCAGTGGCGACGCGAAGGGCTTTCGTCGCTTTGTGCTCGTGGCGCAGCGAACGGGGCAGCGCGTGCGGCGCGTGCGCCATCCGCTGCGGCAGGTCGAACAGGCATTCGGCAAGCTCTCGCGCGGCGGCAACAGGAATTGGCTGCGCGCCAAGCCCGACGCCAGCGCGCCGCGGGGGGCAAGCGCGGCTTAGCAGCCCAGCGAAGCGCTTCATCGCTCAATAGCCGCTGGCGGCGCCATCTTTGCGCGGGTCGCTGCCGCCGATCAGCGTGCCATGCTCGTGGTCGATCTGTATGGCCTGATAGCCGCCATACGCGCCGCGAGTGCGCGGGTCGCCCTTGAGCACCACATGCCCACGCTCGCGCAGGCCATGCACCGCCTCGTCGGAGATGCCCGACTCGACGATCACGGCGCTGCCTTCGGGATCGGCGACCAGTCCGGTGGGGGTGGCGCTGCCAAAGTGGCGCCAGCGGGCAGCGTCGCCCGCTTGTTGCGGGTCCATGCCAAAGTCGATCAGGTTGATAAGCGCCTGGACGTGCCCTTGCGGCTGCATGTCGCCCCCCATCACGCCAAACACCAGCCACGGCTTGCCGTCCTTGGCGGCGAAGCCGGGGATGATCGTGTGAAACGGGCGCTTGTGTGGTTCGTACCGATTGGGATGCTCGGCGGCGAGCGAGAAGAGCGCGCCGCGATTCTGCAGCGCAAAGCCGAGGTCGCCGGGCACGAGCTGCGAGCCAAAGCCGTAGTAGTTGCTCTGAATGAGCGAGCAGCAGTTGCGATCCTTGTCGACCGCGCACAGATAAACGGTGTCTCCGGCCACCAGCGGCGCGTCGCCGGGCGCCACGGCGAGGGCCGCCCGCTGACGATCGATCAACTTGCCGCGTTGGGCGGCGTACTCCTTGGAGATGAGCCAATCGACGGGGATTTTGGCGAACTCGGGATCGGCGTAGTACCGCGCGCGATCGGCATAGGCCAGGCGCTTGGCCTCGACCGCCAGGTGCAATAGCTCCGCCGTGTTGTGCCCCAGGGCGCGCAGGTCGTACGGCTCGAGCAAGTTCAGCATTTGCAGCGCGGCAATGCCTTGGCAAGGGGGCGGCAGCTCATAGATGTCGTAGCCGCGATAGTTGGTCGACACCGGCTCGACCCAGGTGGAGGCGTGCTCGGCAAAGTCGCGGGACTCGAAGAAGCCGCCACTACGCCGGCTGAACGCCACGATCTGTGCGGCAATGGGGCCTTTGTAAAAGGCGTCGCGCCCGCCGGCGGCGATCGCGCGCAAGGTGGCCGCCAGGCGCGGGTTTTTGAACAGCTCTCCCTTGCTGGGCGCGCGGCCGCCGGGCAGATAGGTCTTGGCGGTGTCGGGATGTTGGCTCAACGCCTCGGTCGACGCGCGCCAGTCGGCGGCGATGATCTCGCTGACGGCAAAACCTGTTTCGGCGTGGGCAATGGCCGGCGCGAGCAGATCGGCCAGCGGCAAGGTTCCCAACTTCGCGCGCAGCGTCTCCCAACCATCGACGCAGCCGGGAACCGACCAGGAGAGCGCCCCCTCGTCTGGCACTTGCGCCAGGCCGCGCCGCGCGAACTCTTGCGCCGTGAGCGCGTAGGGGCTGCGCCCGCTGGCGTTGAGGCCGTACAGCTTTTGCTGGGCGTTGTCCCAGTAGATGCAAAACAGGTCGCCGCCGATGCCGCAGCTCATTGGCTCGACCACCCCGAGCACCGCATTAGCGGCGATGGCGGCATCGAGCGCGTTGCCCCCTTGCTCCAAGACGCGCAAGCCCGCCTGCGTGGCCAGCGGCTGACTGGTGGCCACCATGCCATGCACGGCGGTGACGGCCGAGCGGCTGGCTTGTGGATCTCCGGCGGGGCGGTCGTAGCCGGCGCCGAGCGCGGCGCGGGATGTCAACGGGCTTGTCATCATAAAGAACAGCAGCGCGGCGGCGCTGGCTGGCGAGAGCGATCTGGCGAAGCGTCGCATGCGAATCCCCCCGGTGGGCCAAAAGCACGGCAAGGCCAGGCACGGTTGCTACATTACTGGAGGTCGCACGCGCCCGCCACAATTGCTGGAAAGTTTCGTCGATGCCGCCCATCGCCAGTTATCTCGATCACTCGCTGTTGCATCCCACGCTCACCGACGCCGAACTGCGCGCCGGTTGCGAGCTGGCGCGGCGGCTGCAAGTGGCCAGCGTCTGCATCAAGCCGTATGCCGTACCGCTGGCGGCCGAACTGTTGCGCGGTAGCGGCGTGGCGGTCGGCACGGTGATTGGCTTTCCGCATGGCGCCAGCGCCAGCCAGATCAAGATGGAGGAAGCGCGGCTGGCCTGCCGGCAAGGCGCCACCGAACTGGACATGGTGTGCAACGTGGGGCGGGTGTTGTCTGGCAATTGGAACGAGGTGGCGGCCGACATCGCCGCCGTGGTCGAGGCGGGCCATGCCGCCGGGGCAATCGTCAAGGTGATCTTTGAGAACGACTTTCTGCCGGGGGACGAGCCAAAAATTCGGCTCTGCCAGATTTGCGAAGCGGCGGGCACCGACTTTGTGAAGACCTCGACCGGCTACGGGTTTGTGCGCGGGGCGGACGGCGCCTACCGCTATCGGGGGGCCACCGAGCACGATGTGCGCCTGATGCGCGCCCATGTCGGCGCCAGGGTGCAAGTCAAGGCGGCGGGTGGCATTCGCAATTATGAAGACGCCTTAACCATGATCGCCGCCGGCGCCAGCCGGTTGGGCGCCACGGCCAGCGAGGCGATTGTGTTGGCGGAAAACAAGACAAGATCGGCCGCAAAGTAGCGAAACACCTGAGACGCCACGGATTGTCGATACGCGGCGCCGCGTTTGGCGAAAAAGTCTGATTCGCGCACAAATTGCCGCGCGGCTTTCTGTTTGCCAGCAGCGACATTTTGGTTTGGCGTCGTCATCTTTCCAAACCGAACGAACTCGCCTAGACTTTTGTTGAAGTACTTCACCAATGCCTGTGGGACCCCGTATGCGGGTCACCCTCTCGTGTGCCGGTCGGTTCCCTAGACGCGATACCTTCCCCAGACCGCCCTTGCCGACCGCGGCTCTTGCTGCTGAGAAAAATCGACATCGCTGATGTCCCGATCTGGCGCTCCCCTACCAATTGAACAGAGACTTTCGCTCGAACGGAGAAGACTGTGAGCTGCACTGAAACCCCCACCGCCCCTGGCGAAGTGTCCGCGGCGTCAGCCGTTAAGCGGCTGGATCAAAAACTGATCGACATGCCGATGAACGCCGACGCGGCGCCAGCGCACCGCGTACCGCTGCGCGAGCGGTTGCGGAGCGGCGTCGATTGGCCGGTGGTGACCTGGATCGCCTTCTTGCATGCTGGCGCCTTAGCCGCGCCGTTCTTCTTCACCTGGAAGAGCGTGCTGTTGGCGGTATTCCTCGGCTGGCTGACCGGCGGCGTCGGCATCTGCCTGGGCTACCATCGCATGCTCACGCATCGCAGCTTCGACACGTTTCGGCCGATCCGCTGGATCATCGCCGGTCTGGGCAACCTGGCCGGGCAAGGGTCGCCCTTGATGTGGGTGGCCAACCACCGCAAGCATCACGCCTTCAGCGATCATGAGGGAGACCCACATTCGCCGCAGCATGGCGGACTGTGGAGCCACATGCTGTGGCTGATGCCGCGATTCAGCCGCAAGCACTACGATTCGCTGTACAAGCGCTACGCGCCGGACCTATTGCGCGATCCCTTTGTGCGGCTGCTCGACCACACTTTTCTGTTGTGGTACTTCCTGTTTGGCGGCGCGCTGTTCGCCATCGGTTACTTTGGCTGGGACTTTTACACCGGCTGCTCGTTTGTGGTGTATGGCATGTTCGTGCGGCTGGTCTACGTGCTGCACGCGACCTGGTTTGTGAACTCGGCCAGCCACATCTGGGGCTATCGCAACTACGAAACGCGCGACAACAGCCGCAACCTCTGGTGGGTGGGCCTGCTCACCTACGGCGAGGGCTGGCACAACAACCATCACGCCTTTCAGCGCATGGCCCGGCATGGGCATCGCTGGTGGGAGGTGGATGTGACCTACTGGGCGATCTGCGTGATGGAGTGGTTTGGCCTGGCGTGGAACGTGGTCCACGACGCGCGGCCCAAGGCGGCGGCGTAAGGGGGCCTGGCGGCCAATTGTCGTTTTTGGCCTGCGACAAGTGTATTGTCGCAAGTGTCCCATGCCGAACTTGCTGGCGAGGGTGGCGGCGCGACGCAAGACAGTGCCGCGAACCAGGATGCCCAAGCTCATGCACTCGGAATTTGGCTGATATTGGCTCCTGTCGTAAGCTTCAATTACAAATAATTGGCAAGTCACCCCGGGGGGCGACCGCCAACGGTCGGGAAAGAAGCTTCTCGAGATTGTGCCATGAGCGCCGTTCAACAATGGGATGCGATGCGCCGCGATGTGGCGCAAAGCACTGAAACCTGGCTGCGGCAGCAGCGCGCGGCGACCGATCGGCTGCAAGCATTGGTCGACAGCCACATCGCGCTATTGCGAGCGGCATTTGAGCACTACGAAGGCTATTGTCAGCAGGGCCACTTTGGCGACGACGCCTGCTCCTATGACGAGTTCGAATCGCGGCTAACCGAAATCGCCAAACAGGGGGCCTATCTGGTCGACACGGCGTTTGGCTGTCAACCGCGTGGCGGCCAAGTGAAAGGCATCGCCGATCTCAAAAGCTGCATCGCCTACGTCCAGCAAATCGTGGAAGAGAACAGCGGGCAGCGCGACGCGCCCAATTCGCTGTCAGCCGACACGCTGCGCGAAATCGGCGCCAAGAACCCGCCTCCGCCGGCATGGTTCGAAAGCCCCGAGGAAAACCTGTTCTAGCAGCCTCCGGGGCGCGCCGTGCCAGAAATTGCTCAAGGGACGATCGTCGTGGCGCGCGTCTGCGATCCGCAAGGCAAGAACCCAAAGCTCCGCCCCCTGGTGCTGGTCGACGCCACGGCAGAAATGGAACAGGCGGAATCACTCGCCGCGGTCGCTATCACGTCGCGGTTTCAGTTGTCAATCGCGCATGACGAAGTGCTACTTCCGTGGCATGCTCAGGGAATTGCGCGAACCGGATTGACCAAACCTTCGGTCGCCAAGTGCGGCTGGCAGCTCAGAATTTCCAAGTCGGATATCGTTGAGCGCAAGGGGTTTGTTCCTGTGCCGCATCTGCGGCGCGTGCTGGAAATCATTTCGCGCCTGGGGTGAAATCGGCGTACCTGGTTTGGCGAACAAGTGCTGTGGCGGCGACTTGGTCCTACGTGCGCAGCCGCCGCAAGTTGAGAGAACCGCGCGACGTCAATCACTCGCGCGGAAGCCCTTCCAGCAAAGTAGCGCGAATTCGCGAACTTTGCGCCAGCCTGCTTTGCCGCGTGAAAGAATCGCGCCGCGTCGGTCAGCGTGCGAGTATTGGGCACTTTGGCTACATTGGACGGCAGGCCGCGCCGGGAACGGTTTCTGGCGGATCCAACTGGGAAGTCTCGGTTTGAATCGGGTTGAGATCGTATGGGGATGCGTTGCGCGGCGGCAATTTTCTTCGGTGTGGCGATCGTGGGCACACTGACACAGCCAACGGCGACGACGGCCGCCGAACGAGAATTGTTACGAGACAATCACTTTCAACGCGGGTTCTTGCTCTTGGCGCCACAGCCTGGCAAGCGCGTTGTAAGCGGCGAATTGGCGGGTGTTGACCACACCGGCAAACCTGCCTGGGATCTGGCGCAATGGTCGAGCAAGCACCCGCTGCCGCCAGCGCCGCCGGACCTGCTGCCCGAGGGGGCGGCGCGCTACGAGAACCGTGGCAAGACGGTGATCATTGGTCCTGCCTCGACGGAGCGAGCCGACCTGACGCTGGCGGTGCATGCCGGCGCCGAGTATGCGCGCCCGCGCGAAGTCGGCGAACCTTGGACGCACCTATTGGCGCAGCAACGGTTGGACAATCCGCCGGGCGTGGCGGATCTTTCAGCGTGCCGCCTGCACATCGAATCGCGACTCAACCATTCGCGGTTGATCGTGGAGGAAGGTTATTCTCCGTCGCGGCATGCCGCGCAGTTTCAGATCTTTTTGACCATTGCCAATCGAAATCCCGCCTCCGCCGGTTTTGGAAAATATCTCTGGTTTGGGGCGCCGCTTTATGACAATCGCGAACGAATGGTCTCGGGGCACCAGGCTCAGGATACCGGGGACACGAAGATGTTCATCTATACCCTCGCCACGGCGGACTTAACGCGGGACAGCGCGCACGACGGGCAGTGGGTGACGATCGACGCCGATCTGCTGCCGCAAATACGCCGTGGCCTGGAACACGCCTGGTCACGCGGGTTTTTGACGGAGTCGCGCGATTTCGCCGACTACGGTCTGGATGGCGTTGCCATGGGCTGGGAAGTGCCGGGCATGTTCGACGTGGAAGTACAGGTGCGCAACTTCAGCTTGAAAGCGACCGATCGGCGCTGAACGCGCGCTGGCATGTCTTGACGGATCGGGACGCGATTACGCGGCCACCGACCTTTCTCTAAAGCGCGTAATCCCGCGAGTTGATGGCAACTTGCCACACCGGGCCCGCTTTTTCGTTTCCGTTTTACAAATGGATTGTAAACAGGCGTTCACCAGTCACCGGTGGCTGTTCAGTACTGTACACCGCAAGTGCTTGATGCTGCGCCGCTTCGGACAATCTTTTTGTCCGCCGGCGCGTTTGGCACGCTCGCTGCAATATGCCGTTCACGTCATTAGGACAGGGGAAACAAAGCAAAGGAGCATGCCATGTTGGTTCTCACACGGAAGGCGCAGCAGAAGATCAAAGTCGGCGACAACGTCGTCATCACCATCTTGCGAGTCAAAGGGCAAGCGGTGCGCATCGGCGTCGACGCCCCGAAGAACGTTCGCGTGGTGCGAGCCGAGTTGCCGGCGCTGCCCGAGATGGCCAACGTGGTCGAAGTGGCGCCAGGCAAACCGGTGAGCGCCGAGCGCCGCGAGCATGCTTCGTTCGATCAAGAAGTACATCTGTTCGAGTCGCCGCGCGTCGAGTCCTCCGCTCGCCCCCTGCCGGCGCTCAGCAAGGGACTGGCCGAACGCGTTGCCCAGCGGCATGGTCGCACTGAGACACTGCCACAAGAAGACGACACCACGCCATCACGCCCGCTGGGCTTCGCGGCCAGTTTCGCGCTCCGTGGATAAACGGAGCGCGTGGGTCGCGCGAAGTTGATCGTTGCCGATTGAGATTGACGCTACGAGAGGAAGGCACACTATGAACGCGGTTCTGTTTCAACTGTTGCAGGCGGCCTGCATGATCGCTCTGGCGGGTCACTTTTATGCCGCGGTGGGCGGGTTGCTTGCCCGGCGGCCCGCGCCGGTCCCAGCGATCGATTCAGCTCGGGGAACCAGCGGCGCGGCGACGCGCACGGTGTATAATCGGCCGCGCGGGAGAAAATAACCGACAGCGTTCACCCACGAGGCGCCACGCATGGCCAGCGAGTCCAAACGCATCTTGCTCACTGGCGCCACTCGCGGGCTGGGGCTGGCCATGACCGAGGAGTTCATCGCGCGGGGGCATACGATCGCGGGTTGCGGCACGCGGCGCGAACTGGTCGAAAAGCTCCGGCAGCGATTTGGGGCGCCGCACACGTTTCATGTGGTCGATGTGTCGAGCGACGAGCAGGTGGGGCGCTGGGCGCGCGACATCGACGCCGTCGAGCAACCGCCCGATCTCGTCATCAACAACGCCGCGCTGATCAACGTGCCCGCGCCGCTGTGGGAAGCGCCGGCGGACGAGTTCGCGCGGCTGATGCAGGTGAACGTGAACGGGGTGTTTCATGTGATTCGGCACTTCGTGCCGGCGATGGTGCGCCGCGGAAGCGGCGTGATCGTCAATTTCAGTTCCGGCTGGGGGCGCTCGGTCGCCGCCGAGGCCGCGCCCTATTGCGCCACCAAGTGGGCCATCGAGGGGCTGACCCGCGCGCTGGCCGAAGAACTGCCGCGCGGAATGGCCGCCGTGCCGCTCAACCCGGGCGTCATCAACACCGACATGCTGCAAGTGGCGTTTGCCGACAGCGCCAGCGAATATCAAAGCCCGGCCGAATGGGCGCAAAAGGCCGTGCCGCTCTTGTTGGGCCTGGGCGCCAAAGACAATGGCCAACCCCTGGCCGTGCGCAGTTGAGCCAAGAGCCTATGCACGCGCTACGCACATTCGCACGCAATTGCTTCTTGACGCTCGCGCTGGTTGGCTGCATCGCGGGCCCGGCCGTGGCCGAGCCGCCGCGATTTGAGTCGCAAGAGATCGCCGCCGATCTGGGAGTGGGCTACGCGGTGGCGATTGTCGATCTGTCGGCGGACGAGCGGCCCGACATTGTCATCGTCGATCAGAAACGCGTCGTCTGGCACGAGAACCCTGGCCGGCGCGGCGACGCGTGGCCCGCGCACACCTTGATTCTGGAGCAGACGGCGCCGGACAACGTGTGCGTCGCCCCGTACGACATCGATGGCGATGGCCGCGTCGACCTGGCGCTGGGCGCCGGCTGGCGTCCGCCAGACACCCGCACGCCCGGCACGATTCAGTGGCTACAGCCGGGCAAAGACGTGCGCGAACGGTGGCGCGTGCATCGGATCGGCGAGGAGCCGAGCGTGCATCGCCTGCGCTTCGCCGATCTCGATGGAGACGGCCGGGCGGAGTTGATCGTCGTGCCGCTGCAAGGGCGCGACACGCGCCCGCCCGACTGGAACCAGAACCCGGTGCGAATCTTGTCGTATTCGATTCCGGCCGATCCGACGGGCGCGTGGAAATCGGCAACGCTCAACGAGGAGTTGCACGTCTGTCACAACTTCTGTCCGGTCGATCTGGAGGGAGACGGCCCGTTGGAAATCTTGGTGACCAGCTTCGAGGGGGTGCATGTGCTTAAGCGCGACGCCGCTGGCGATTGGCGACGACAGTTGATTGGCCGCGGCGATCAGGAAAGCGCTCCCAATCGCGGCGCCAGCGAAGTGCGGCTGGGTCGGCTGGCAGGCGACGGCAAATATGTGGCCACCATCGAGCCGTGGCATGGCTCGCAGGTGGTGGTCTACACGCCGCCGACGGTGGAGGCCACCACGCTGTGGCGCCGACACGTCATCGACAATCAACTGCAATGGGGACACGCGCTGTGGTGCGTCAATCTCGACGACGATGAGGACGAAGAGCTAGTGGTCGGCGTTCGCGATCAGCGCGACCAGGCCGCGCCATCGGGCGTGCGGATCTATGATCCGCCCGGCGAGGCGCCGGCGGATTGGCGGCGCACGCTAATCGACCCGGCCGGAGTGGCGGTGGAAGACCTGGCCGTGGCCGATCTCGACGGCGATGGCCGACCAGAGATCGTGGCGGTCGGTCGTCAGACGCACAACGCGCGGATTTACTGGAACACGCCGCGCTAATCGCCGCCTGTTCGCGGCCCAACCTTTTGCGGCGCGCGGAGAGTCGCGGCGCTCGCCGGTACACGATAGATTGACGGCGAAACGCATCCCTCCACGCGCCGCGAAAGAATCATGCCTCGATTCAAGATTCTCCTGACCGACTATGCCTGGGCCGACCTCGATATCGAACGCTCAATTCTCGCCGCTGGCGACGGCGAACTG
Source organism: Pirellulales bacterium (assembly GCA_019694455.1). NCBI lineage: Bacteria > Pseudomonadati > Planctomycetota > Planctomycetia > Pirellulales > Pirellulales bacterium. Next base: position 2,282 of record JAIBBY010000079.1, on the reverse strand, counting down.
ATTGTCGCCCCCGCCAGCGACCTGGAAACGTTGACGCGGCTGGCCGCCGATGTCGACGCCATCATGACCAACTGGGCCAAGACGCCGGAGCCGGTCATCGCGGCGTCGGCGCGGCTCAAGATTGTTTCGCGACTCGGGATTGGGCTGGACAATATCGATGTCGCCGCCGCCACGCGCCGCGGCATTGTGGTCACCAATGTGCCCGACTATTGCCTGATCGAAGTGGCCGAGCATGCGCTGGCGCTGTTGTTGGCGTTGGCGCGCAAGGTGGCGTACTACCACCACGAGACGAAGCAGGGCCGCTACCAATTGCAGTCGGGCACCACCTTGCGACGGCTCGCCGGGCAGACGCTGGGCATAGTCGGCTATGGCGCCATTGGCCGCGCGCTGGCCCCCTTGGCGCAAGGGGTTGGCCTGCGGGTGGTGGCCACGGGGCGCCGCCGCCCCAACGATTTGCCGGCGGGCATTGGCTGGGCCACGCTCGATGACTTGTTGACCGAGAGCGACTATGTGTCGCTGCATCTGCCGCTGACGCCGGAGACAAAGCACTTGATCGGCGCGGCGCAACTGGCGCGGATGAAGCCGAGCGCGTACCTAATTAACACGGCGCGCGGGGGGCTGGTCGATCAAGCCGCGCTCGCCGCAGCCATTGAGCAAGGGCGCCTGGCGGGCGCTGCGCTCGACGTGCAAGACCCGGAGCCGCCCGATCTGTCGCGGCCCCCCTTCAACGACCCGCGAGTGATCGTCACCCCGCATGCGGCATTTGTCTCGGTCGAATCGCTGCACAACTTGCGATCGCGCGTGGCGACGCAGGTGATCGATTGTCTGCACGGCCGGCGGCCGGAAAATGTGGTGAATCCGGCGGTGCTGGCATAATCGTCACGGCGGCGCTGTCTGGGCGCTACCGCGGAGGGGAGGCGCGGAGGGCCGCGCCGGCGCTAGGGGCGCGCTGTCGCCACGGGCCGCAATTTCGCTAGTCATTTGCAGTTAGCGATTTTGACCGCGCGTTTTCCCTGGCCTATGTAAGGATAGCGGCATTCAGGTCGGCCGATGCCGCGCCGCGCGGACGCTGCGATGCTTACCGCAGCGGGCGTCCGACTTGTCTCTCGGTTCGCGCTCGTCGCCAGTCCCCCTCCGTGGTGCATGGAAGATCAAGCTCAATCAACTCAGGACCTGGCCTGGCATGAGCGCATGACCGAGGCCATTGAGAAGGGGCGTCGCCAGCTCTCCGAGATGAGCGCGCTGCGCCACGAGCGCTTCCGCGAGTTGGAATCGCGGTTGAGCGATCAGCTCGATCGGCTGGTCTCACAACTGGCGGCCGAACGGACGGTGGCCACCGACGAACTGACCGAGATCGAGCGCCAGCAGGCCGAACTGACCAGCCGCGCCGCCGAGTTGCAAGCATTGCAGGCCGCGCTCGACGAGCGCCAGGCCAAGCTCGGGCAGGCGGAACAAGTGACATCGGCGGCGCAGTCGGCGCTTGCTGAGCGCGAACAGACGCTGGCCGCGCGCGAGGCGGAGGCGTCCGAGCGCCACTCGGCCTTGGAGCGGTCCGCAGCCGCGCTCAAGGAACAAACGGTCGAACTGGCAGCCCGCGACCAGGCGCTGCAAGCCCACGAGCAAGAGGCACAAGCCGCGCAAGCAAAACGCGATGCGCAGCTCGCCGAGCGCGAAAAGCAAATCACCGCCCGCGAGGAGAAAGCGGCTGACGCCGAGGCGCAGCGGCAAGCGCAATGGCAAGAGCTGGAAGTCGCGCGAGAGAATCTTGCCCGCAGTCGCGGCGAATGCGAGGCGGAGCGCAAGCGGCTGGAAGCGCAGGCTCGCGAGTTAGAAACGAAGGCGGCGGACCAGGCGCGGCTGGCGGCCGATCTGGAAACGCGCCGCCAATTGCTGGCGCAGTCGGAAGCGGACGAGGCGACGCGTCATCAAGGTTTGGACGCCGCCTTGACCGAACATCAAAAGCAACTGGCCGAGCGCGAGCAACTGCTCGAGGCGCGCCTGGCCGAACAGGAGCAAGCGCAGCGCGCGCTGGCCCAGGCGCAAGAGGCGCTCGCGGCCGATCGATTGGCGATCGCCGCGCAGCGAGAAAAGCTGACCACAGGCAGCCGCCAACTCGAGGCGCAGGCCGCGGAACTGGCCGAGCGCGAGCGGCAAGCCAGCGCGGCCCAGGCGGCGCTGGTCGCGCGGCAGGAGGGCGCCAATCAAGCGACCGCGGCCCAAGCGGCGGCCGCCTCGGCCCAGCTTGCCGATCTGGCGGGGCGCGAGGCCGCGCTCGTCGCGAA
>JAIBBY010000078.1 GCA_019694455.1 Pirellulales bacterium | reverse complement strand
GAACTGATGATGAAGTGCGACATGTGCTACGACCGCACGTCGGTCGGCAAGCAACCGATGTGCACCACCGTTTGCCCAAGCCGCGCGCTGCACTATGGGACGTGGGAGGAGATCGAGCAGTTGCGGCCGCGGTCGACGCCGCAGAATCGCTTTTTGTTCGGCGCGCAGGAGGTGCAAACCAAGGTGTATATGATGGTCCCGCGCGACGCGGCGCCAGAATACCTGGACGTGGCGGCGCTGCTCGACGAAGGCTTGCCCGCGCGGCGGCCGCAATTGACCGTGCTCGATGATCCGCTGCTAGCGAATCTGCACCCCAGCGACGAAAGAGGCGGCGCCGATGAGTCTTGACCAGGATCCGGAACTGCACACCGTCGCGCCCAATCGCCAGCCGATGTGGACCCAACCCAAGTGGCGGCGCGATTTTCCGATCGATTCGCCGCAAGACAGCTATGTCGCCCGGCGCGACTTCACCAAGTTCATGGGGCTCACCAGCCTGGCGTTCGTGGTGGCGCAATTTTGGATCGCGCTGCAAAATCGCTGGCGCAAGGCGCATGGCAAGCCACCAGTGATCGCATTAGGCTCCTTGGACGAACTGGCGGTGGGAGAGTCGCGGGCGTTTCATTACCCCACCGAACGCGACCCGGCGATCTTGCTGCGGCCGGCGGCCGATGTGCTGCTGGCTTTCAGCAGCCAATGCACGCACTTGCAGTGCCCGGTGTTGCCGCAGATGGAGACGGGGCGCCTGCACTGCCCCTGCCATGCTGGCTATTTTGATCTCCAAACGGGCGCGCCCCTGGCGGGCCCCCCGCGGCGGCCGTTGCCGCGCATCGCGTTGGAGGTGCGTGGCGGCGCGATCTACGCCACCGGATTCGAGGAGCCCGCGGCATGAGCGAACAACGTCCGCTATCGCGTCAGGAGCGCAGCATCATCGTCAGCGGGATGCTGTGCATCGTGCTGATCTTGGTGCTCATGCAGTTGTGGCTGTTGACCGCCACGATGAACGCCTGGCTGGGAGGAGACGAATCGGTAGTCTGGCCCGCGGCGCTGGCCAGCCTGGGTTGTTTCTTGTTGAACGCGGGCGTGTTGCGATATCTCTTTCGGCTCGATTGAACTAGCGCATGGCCCATACCACTCCGCACGCGCGCGGCGGTTCGCCAATCGCCGATCTGCATCCCGCCAGCTTTGCCTTGGTGATGGCCACGGGCATCGTCTCCATCGCCGCGCAACTGAGCAACATGACGCGTTTGGCGGTGACAATGCTATGGCTCAACGTCGCGTTCTACGTGGCGCTGTGGATTTTTACCGGGCTGCGGCTGGCGCGCTATCCGCAGCGGCTACACGCCGACTTGTACGACCATGGTCGCTGCGTCGGCTTTTTCACCATCGTGGCGGCCACCTGCGTATTGGGAAACCAGTTCGTGCTGGTGGCGGGCATGCCACGGGTGGCGATTGGCCTGTGGCTCTTGGGCATCGCGCTATGGGGGGCGATCACCTACACGGTGTTCACCGTGTTGACGATCAAGCCAGAAAAGCCGCCGCTGCAGAAAGGGCTGAACGGCGGTTGGCTGGTGGCCGTGGTGGCGGCCCAGGCGGTGGCTTCGCTCGGCGCGCTGGTGGCTGAACACTTGGGAGAGCAACGCGAGCAGGCGCTGTTCTTTTCGCTGGTGATGTGGCTTGGCGGCGGGATGCTGTATATCTGGATCATCTCGCTGATTTTTTATCGCTATACCTTTCTGCCACTCGATCCGGCTGATTTGGCGCCGCCCTATTGGATCAATATGGGGGCGATGGCCATCTCGACTTTGGCTGGCGCCATGCTGACAAGTCGGGCGCCGGGTTCGCCCCTGCTGGCGCCACTGGCGCCGTTCCTGCAAGGCATGACGCTCTTGTTCTGGGCGACCGCCACCTGGTGGATACCGCTGCTCGTAGCGCTGGGCGTGTGGCGGCACGTGGTGCGGCGCGTGCCGCTGAACTACGACGTGGTGTACTGGAGCGCGGTGTTTCCTATCGGCATGTACACCGTTTGCACCTACAGGCTGTCGGAGATCACGGAGCAACCGTGGCTCGACGGCGTGCCCGACGTGCTGGTGTATGTGGCGATATTGGCCTGGGGGTTCGCCTTTTTGGGCCTGCTGCGACGGGTGCTGCTTTTCTTGTCGCGCGGAGCGGGTTAGCTACGGCGCTGCTGATACTTGCGACTGGCGCTCTCCAGCAATTTGCGCTCGGCGCGGGTGAGACTGGCCTCCCCCTCCCGGCTGATCTTCTCTAGCACCCGATCGACGCGGGCGCTGAGATCGGCGTCTTCCTCCGGTCGATGCACGCGCAGCTTGGGGCCGCGCTTGAAGAGTCTCTTGAGGCTAGGGCCGTGAAACCAATCTTCGAGCTTGAACCGCGACTGGAAGTAGAGAAAGCCAAACACCGCTCCGCCCAGATGCGCGGTGACGGCCGTGCCCGACCCACGCCCCACTTGCAAGGCCTGCAGCAGGTCGAACATGACGTACAGACTCACCAAGATCCACACCTGCACCGGGATGATGCCCAGCAGCATCAGCACGCGCCGCGGGAAGTTGCAGGCGTAGATCACCGCCATGCCCATCACGGCGCCCGACGCGCCTAGCATGCGATCGCCGGGGGGCGGGGCAAAACCATAGGCGATGTTCTCACAGACCACCCAGGTGAGGGACGCCAGCACCAATAGCGCCAAGTAGATCAAGGTGAACTCGCGTCTGCCGTAGTGGCGTTCGACCTCGCCGCCGAAGAGCCACAGAAAATACATGTTCCACAACAGGTGCCAGACATTGGTGGTGTCGTGGGCAAAGCCGGCGGTGAGCAATTGCCAGGCGAACCACGGATGGCGCGGCAACGTGGCGTATGCCGAGAGCCAGGCGCCCAATTCGCCGCGCGAGAGAAAATCGACGAAGAAGACGCCGATGTTCAGGATGATCAGCCGCGCGACCACCGAGAGGTTGCTGGCAAAGACGCCGCTGCGCTCGTCATCTTCTTCGCGGTAATACTGGCGGTCGTAGAGACCCATGTTCGTTCCTTCGCGGATGGCTCTCCGCCAGCATGGCGGCACAGGCGGCGCGGGGTCAAGAGCGGCGGGGCCGTTGTCTGGCTGGCGGGCGTCTAACGGCTGGCGCCAGCGGCGGCCGTCCGTTGGTTCACGCGGCGCACGGCCTCCATTTGAAACTTGGCCAGCGACGCCGCCAACCGGTCATTCTCCTTGCCCAGCTTGGCGATCGACTCCTGCGTTTGCGCCAATTGCGTCTCCAGCGCCTGGCGATGCGCCAGCACGGCGTCGCGCTCGGCCGTGGCGCGGGCGATCTGGTTGCTGGTGTCCTCGACCTGCTGCTTGCGGAAGTTCACGGTATCGTTGGCTTCGGCCAGCGCGCCGGTGAGATACTCTTGATCCTTTTGTTCCGCGGCGATGCGGTCGAGATAGACGCTGCGCAGCCGGTTGAACTCCTTGAACGACGCGACATAATCGCGCATCTGGCGATTATAGTTGCCATCGAGCACCCGCTCTGGCGGGTCATTGGGATCGGCGGGCTTGCCATCGCGTTGGTACTCGGTCAGCACGCTTTCGGGCAACAGCTTGGTCAAATCTTCTTCGGGCGTCTCGGCGAAGACCGTGTGACTGTCGGCCGGCATGGTGTCGTAGAGCGTCCAAGGGACGGGGGCCTTGGTGAGCCGTTCCAGTTCGCCGGCGGATAGCTTGGCGACCGGGGTGAGCGTGACCTGCTTATCGTTGGCGCCGGTGGCGCGAAACTCGGCCAGATAGCCGCCTCCCTCGTCGCGATTGGCGAAGGCATACAAGACCTTGCCGGCCGCGATCTGATGCGGCGCTGGGGCTTCGATGGTCACGGTGGTGACGCCCGTGGCGGGATCGGCCTGCGGCGCGACGTTGTACCACACCTTGCCGCGGGCGAAGGTGACATGGTCCAGCAGCCCGCGCAGTTGCCGCACGCCTGGCTGCGCGGGGCTGCCGTCGCGGAGTTCTTGGTTTCTTTTCTGAGTCGCCGCGAGGTCGCGTTCGATCCGGTTCAGGTTGCCACGGAGTTGATTCTGCTTATTGAGCACCGCCGCGCCAAAGATGACGAAGGCCAGCGACACCACCGCAATCACGCCGAGCAGGATTTTGTTGGAAAGGTGCATGCGCTGTGGAAGCGGCCTGGTAAACCTGGCGAATTAGACAATCCATGCGCCCTCGTGTTCCGAAGGCGCGCTGTGGCCCTGCTTGGCGCGCAGGTGACACACGGGCAACGACTTGCACGCAGCCCAACATTCGATGTTAGGCTGGCCGCGCCCATGGGTCAAGCTGAAGCGGGGGCGGCCAGCCACCTGCAAGTCATTGTGTGCCAGCAGGTTGCGAACATCGCCCCGACCCGCTGTCCGCAAAATCGGCACAATCGTTCAACTCGGAATCGTTCAGTGCCGAAAGATTTATCGCCGACCGATCTCCATTTTTTTTGGAGGGGCGATGAACGCGCCAACGATTTACGATCAAGCGCCGCTGCACGAGCAGCAACATGCGCCCACCCAGTTGCTCGTCGACCTGTTGGCGGCGCTGGCGGGTTGCTTAAGGGTGCTGCGTCGCGCAACTGCCGAGGCAGCCGGTACTCACGAACTGGGCGAAAGTGATTTTCTCGTCCTCTGGTTCTGCCAAGATTCTTCGGCGCCGTGGAATCAAAACGACCTGGCGCGAAGGGTGGGAGTTTCGCCGGCCCAGGTGAGCGCGATAGTCGAGTCGCTGCGCCGGCGCGATCTGCTCTCGGGCGAGCGCTGCCAGGTGGATCGTCGCCGGCAAGTGTGGCGCGCGACGACGACGGGTCAGGCGGTCGCGCGGCAGGTGGCCGCGCGCCTCGACGCGCTCTTGCCGATCGCCTGGCAAGGGGCGAGTCCGCAATCCGTGGATGTGGCGGTGACTTTGCTGACCGAATTGCGGCAATCGCTAGCGCCGAGCGCGCCGCCGACGCGGAGGGAGGCTGCTTGATGCGCCGCATCGCTCCGCAACTTGTGCTGATTTGCTTGTTGTCCCTGCTGGCGGGTCCCGGCTGCACGCGCATGTTTTGGCGCAAGCAGGCCGATTGCGAGTCGCTCACCTTGATCGACAAGGGGCAGTTCGATCCACGCTGGCAGGTTTTGGATTATCGCGTCTATCCCGACCGGCGGTCGCGGTTCTATGATCCGTTCAGCCCCGATTATCCGCCACTGCCGTTCGACGATCCGGCGGCGCATCGGCTGATGCACTGCGTCGACTGCAAGCAAGGCTTTCCGTGTTGGCATCGCAACGGCGACAACCCCAATGTGGAAAACCCCGACTGGCAGAACTACTTGCCGCTGAATGAGAATGGGCAAGTGATCTTGGATCTGCAGAACTCGGTCGAATTGGCCTACATCCATTCGCGTGACTATCAGAACCAACTGGAAGACGTGTATTTGTCCGCGCTGGACGTGACGTTCGAGCGGTTTCGCTTTGACGTGCAATTCTTCACGACGAACAACACCAACTTCTTTGTGGCGGGGCCGCTACGTTCGCCGCCGAACGGCTCCAGCCAGTTGACCACCAGCACCAATCCCGGCTTTCGACGCATGTTCGCCAGCGGCGGGCAATTGGCGGTCGACTTCGCCAACAGCGTGGTGTGGCAGTTCGCCGGGCCCAACACCAACGTGAACACCACGTTCCTGAATCTCGGCTTCGTGCAGCCATTCTTGCGCGGGGCGGGGCGCGCGCGGGTGCTGGAACGCTTGACCTTCGCCGAACGCACGCTGCTCTACAACGTGCGCGAGATGGCGCGCTACCAACAAGGCATGTACGTGCAGCTTTACACGGGACGCTCGCCGGGCCAGGGACCGCAGCGTCGCGGCGGCACCTTTGGCGGCGCCGGTCTCCAAGGCTTCAGCGGCGTGGGCGCTGGCGGCTTCGGTCGCGTGGGTGGGGTGGGCACCAGTGGTCCCACGGGCGGCGTGGGCGTGACGGGCGGCGCCGGCGCGGCGCAGGCCAATGGCTACCTCGGCCTGTTGCAAGACGCGATGCAAATTCAGAATCTCGAGGCCAACGTCAACGGTCTGCGCGACAGCCTGGCGCAACTCGAAGCCGCGTACGACGCCGGGCGCATTGACCGCTTTCAGGTCGACTTGGCGCGGCAGGCGCTATTCAACGCGCAAAGCCGGTTGCTGACCGCCCGCGCGGCGTACCAGACAAGCCTGGACAGCTACAAGTTCACGCTCGGTCTGCCGCCGCATACCGAGGTGGTGGTGGAGGATCCGTTGCTTGAAGAATTTGAGATCCTGCAGCCCGAGTTATTGGAAGTGCAGCAAGACATCGGCAAGCTGCTCGACGGTTTGCGCAGTCCGGCGAATGAGGACGACGAGCCGGTCGATCCGGCGCTGGTGGAGCAGTTGATCGACGTGCGCCGCGCGGCCGCCGCCCGGTTTGGGGTGATTGAGGATGATTTCAAACGGCTGGACGATCGGCGCCAGACGCGAATCGACTCGCTCGGCCGGCTGCGCGAGCAAATCGCCGAGGAGAATGTTGAAGTCGGCGACACGACCTTTTCGCCAGAGGCGTTCGAAAAGCGCCGGGCCGACATGCGCCGCGACTACCGGGAACTGCTGGGCGAGTTCGAAAAACTGAGCCAAGGGGTGCTGGCCCTGGGAGATCAAGCCAACGCCGGACGAGAGCAGGCGATCGGGCTGGGGACTGATCTTTCGAGCGTGATGGAGCGTTTGCTACTGCTCCAGGCGCGCGTGCGGCTCGACGCGATCACGCTGCAACCGATCGATCTCGATCCGCGCGACGCGCTGCGCATCGCTTCGCGGCATCGCCTGGATTGGATGAACAGCCGGGCCGGCCTCGTCGACCAATGGCGATTGATCGAGTTCAACGCCAACGATCTGCGCTCGCGACTCGACCTAGTGGTCGATGGCGACCTGGGGACGGTGGGCGACAACCCGGCGAAGTTTCGCGGCACGAACGGCAGCCTGCGGGTGGGGCTCCAGTTTGACGCGCCGTTCGCCATGATCGCTGAACGGAACATCTACCGGCAGTCGGTGATTGAGTTCTTGCAGGCGCGCCGCGCCTACATGGCGTTTGTCGACTCGATCGATTTTTCGGTGCGCAGCGATCTGCGCACCATCGAGTTGAATTTGTTGAACTTTGAATTGCGCCGCGCCGCGGTGTTCATCGCCATCGATCAGGTGGACATCACCTCGCTGCGGTTGCGGCAACCGCCACGGCCCGGCGAGCAAAGCGTGCTGGGCGTGACCGCCGCGCGCGACCTGGTCGATTCGCTCGGCAACCTGCTCGACGTGCAGAACGATTTTCTCAGCGTGTGGGTGAACTACGAATTGCAACGGGTGAATCTCGATTTCGATCTGGGCACCATGATGATCGACGACCGCGGCATGTGGATTGACCCGGGCTCGTTCGACAAGCATCTCGACTCGCCGGGTGACGAAGTGCCCCACGCCTTGCCGTCGGAGATCATGGACCCGCGCTTGTTGCCGGCCGGCGACGGGGCGATGGACCAGGAGACCGCGGCGTATCTCGAAGCGGTCGAGACGGCGGAATCCACCGCGGCGCGCGGATAGAATACTGGCTGGCATTGAATACGCCGGCGATCGGGAGCCTATGCCATGTGGCGCGTCGTTTTCGGACCATTGGTATTGCTGCTGATATTGGTCAACGTGGCGCCGGCCGAATCGCCACTCTCGCTGGAGGATGTCGTCAACGGCAAGGCCCGCCTGGTCGATTTGACCTACGCGATCAACGAACGGGCGCCGTATTGGCCGGGCGACAACTACGAGCCGTTTCGGCTTCGCACCATTGCCACGTTGGAAAAGGATGGCGTCCTCTCCAAGGCGTTCTCGATGCCGGAGCATTTGGGCACGCATCTCGACGCGCCAAACCACTTTGAACGCAATCGCCCCAGCGTGGATCAACTGCCACCGACGGATTTATTTGCGCCGGGCGTGGTGATCGATGTCAGCGCACAGGCGAGCATGGACGCCGACTATCAATTGACCATCGCCGACATCGAGCGCTGGGAGCGCGCGCATGGCGCTATCCCCACGAAAGCCGTGGTGCTGCTCTACACTGGTTGGGGGCGATTTTGGGATCAGCCCGCGCGCTATCGCAATCAAGATGTGCGCGGGGTGATGCATTTTCCGGGCTACTCGGCCGAGGCGGCTCAATGGCTGATTGACCAGTGCGACGCGCGGGGGATTGGCATCGACACGCTGAGCATCGACCGAGGCGTTTCGCGCGACTTTGCGACGCATCATGCGGTGAATCGCGCGGGCCGGTACGGCCTGGAGAACATCGCCTCGCTCGACGAGTTGCCGGCGCGAGGTTTCTATCTGGTGGTCGCGCCGATCAAGATCGAAGGTGGCACCGGGGGCCCCACGCGCGTGCTGGCAATTCTGCCGAATCGCTAATTCGGCCGACCGCTCGACCGGCGTGCCGCGCGGGGGCGTTCAGTCGTCGCCACGCAAGCGAATAGTGGGGCGAAATTCCGCCACGCGAATCGTGGGGGGCAGCCACTCTGGAAAGCGCTGCACACGTCGCTTACGACGCTCGGAGGTGGTCCAGTTCTGTTGAATCTGGTGGCAAGCGCGCCGGACTTCGTCCCTGGAGGGCAGATAGGTGTTTCGCGGTCCTCGCAACATGATGATCCTCTCTCCGCAGTGCCCACTAAAGGGATGCACAATGTGGATGAACCTCTTTGCAGTTTGCGCGCCAAAGCGATTCGACGACACATTACCCGGCGCAAAACAGTGACCGTAGCAAGGTTGCGAGCCAATTGGCGACGATGCGCAGGCGCCTTGTGGCCTGGCAATCGCGCGACCAAGTTGAATCGAGATCAATCGCGCGCGGCGGCGCGCTGAGCGGTACGAGGTTGTCCCCGCTCGATGCGATACAAATGTTGATCGGTGCGCAAGAAAATCGCCGTATCGCAGATCGCCGGCGAGCCCATGATGCTCCCCTCAAGCTGGTTCTTGGACAGCGATTCAAACTGGTCCCTCGGCGCCAGCACGGTGGTTACTCCCTCCTCGCTCGAAAAGTAGAGCTTGCCGTCTCCAAACACCGGCGAGGCCGAATAACTGCCACCGAGTCGCTCTTTCCAGATCTCGCTGCCCGTTCGTTTGTCGAGGCAAGTGGCCACCCCTTGGTCGCTCACCATGAAGATGCGCTCGCCGACGATGATCGGAGTCGAATTGGCGGGAACCTGTTTGGTCATTTTCCAGGCAATCTCGCTTTCGGCGAACGTGCCATCGGCCAGCGGACGCAACGCCCAGAGTTGCGGTTTCATATAGCCGGTGCAGATGTAGAGCAACTCGCCATCGAACAGCGGCCTCGGCACGTTGGAAAAGCCTTCGTAGGGCACGCGCCACAGTTGGGCGCCGGTCGCTGGATCGTAGCCGAGCACCTGATGAGCGCCGGTGCTCACTAGCTGCTCGCGACCTTGCAAATCAATCACCAGCGGCGTGGCATACGCCTTGCGAAAATCTTTGTTCTCGGGCAACGGGCCCGGGCGATCGGTTTTCCAAACGATCTTGCCCGTCTTCTTGTCGAGCGCGACGACATATTGCACGTCCATGCCATCGCAGTTCACGATCAGGAAGTCGCGACAGACAATTGGCGAGCTTCCTGGACCTTCTTTGTGTTCGAGTCGAAGATCGCGATTGGTCCAGACGATGCGGCCCGATTGCGAATCGAGGCAGGCGGTGCCGAGCGTGCCAAAGTGGACGTAAATTCGCCCCGGTTCGATGACGGAAGTGGGGGAGGCGTAGCTGTTCTTTTCGTTGATGGTGGGGGGCGCTTCGACCTGAAAGACCTCCACGTTGTGAACGATCTGCCCCGATTTTCGATCAACGCAGATGGCGTGTAGTGAGTGCCCCTCGTCGAGGGCCGTTGTCATCCAGATTTGGTCGCCGAGCACGACGGGAGACGACCATCCGCGGCCAGAAATCGCCGTTTTCCAGGTGATGTTTTCGGTTTCGCTCCACGTATCGGGCAGATCGTGCGCGACGGCGTGACCTTGACCATCGGGGCCGCGAAACTGCGGCCAATCGGCGCCAGTGGCGCCCGCCAGGAGCAAAAACGCCACGGCGAAGCGCCCGACGGCGACAGCGGCACTCCTGTTGCTCAAAACTTGGCAATCCGTGTACAAATCGGCCCTCGATCGGTTGTGAATGCTAGCCATGCCGCGCGCGCGCGGTCGCGATAGCTCTCGTACGCACGGTGGCGAAGGAGATGAAGCGATTCGAGGCGAGCGCGATTGCCGCATAAGACGCCTGTTGAGTTGGGATGAAGCCCGTTATCATGCTGTTTGCCCCCGACAAAGCGCGCACGCGGGGCTGCTCCAACGGCGGTCCGGCGTGGCGTTGTCGCGCCACATCCGCCTGTTGGACACCAACCGCTCAGCGGATCGCCATGGGTCCCGGGCGAGTCTGGCATGACTGACTCAAGGGGCCATGCGCCACTCACCGAACTTGTTGCGCCAGTGCGGCCGGTCCGCGCCGGCCACCGATAATAAGCGACGATCATTGGCATGAGCAACCAACTACCGCTGCCGGGCAGCATGAATCTGCCGTTTGTCGAGGAATTGTACGACCGTTACCTGGCGAATCCGCACTCTGTCTCGGCGGATTGGCGGCAATACTTTCAGCAGCTATCGAGCGGCGACGGCCACCGGCCACGACGTTCGCTGCCGTCCCCGCCCGCCCTGCCGAGCGCCAAAGCGGAGTCGAACGGCGCGGTGGGACTGGGTGGCATGGACGTGGCGCTGCTCCAGGACAGGGTGGATCAACTGATCCGCGCCTATCGGGTGCGCGGCCACATGATCGCTCAGATTGATCCGTTGGGTTTGCCGCGTCCCACGCCGGTCGAACTCGACATGGAGTATTACGGTCTGACCGACCGCGACTTGGATCGGCCATTTTCGACCGACACGATTCATGGCGAAGACGTACGTCCGCTGCGCAAGATTCTCGAACAGTTGCGCAACACCTATTGCCGACGGATCGGCGCCCAGTTCATGCACATGGACGATCTGGCGGTGCGCAACTGGCTGCAAGACCGCATGGAGTCGACACAGAACCGGCTGAAGCTGGCGCACGCGGAGCAGATTCGGATCTTCACGCGGTTGACCGACGCGGTGATTTTTGAAGAGTTCTTGCGCAAGCGATACCTGGGGGCAAAGACGTTCTCGCTGGAAGGCGCCGAGAGCCTGATTCCGCTCTTGGACCTGGCCATCGACCACGCGGCCGAATTGGGCGTGGGCGAGATCGTGCTCGGCATGGCGCACCGCGGGCGCCTCAACGTGCTGGCCAACATCATGGGCAAGAACGCGCGCAAGATCTTCCGCGAGTTTGACGACGCCGATCCGGAGTTGCACATCGGCCGGGGAGACGTGAAATATCACCTGGGGTATTCCAGCGACTGGAAGAGCGCCAGCGGCAAGAACGTGCATTTGTCGTTGTGCTTCAACCCCAGCCATTTGGAGTTCGTCAATCCGGTGGCGCTGGGGCGGATGCGGGCCAAGCAAGATCGCCTGCTGGACAACACGCGCCGCCAGGGGATGGTGGTGCTGATCCACGGCGACGCGGCGTTCGCGGGCGAAGGAGTGGTGCAAGAGACGCTCAATCTCAGCGAGCTCGATGGCTACACCACAGGCGGCACAATTCATGTGGTGGTGAACAACCAGATTGGTTTCACCACGTCGCCGAGCGAAGCGCGCTCGAGCACTTATGCCACCGACGTGGCCAAGATGCTGCAAATTCCGATCTTCCACGTCAACGGCGAAGATCCGGAGGCGGTGGCGCAGGCGGTGCGTCTGTCGCTCGACTTCCGCCAAAAGTTTCAGCGCGACGTGGTAATCGACATGTACTGCTATCGCCGGCGCGGGCACAACGAGGGGGACGAACCCTCGTTCACGCAGCCGGTGATGTATCACGCCATCGAGAATCGCGACTCGGTGCGCGACTACTACCTGGAGCACCTGCTGCTGTTGGGCGAGGTGACGGTGGACGAGGCCGACCGCATCGCCGAAGAGCGCCGCGCCCATTTGGAGACCGAGTTGTCGGTGGCGCGGAGTGAAGATTACGTTCACGCCGAGGAACAGACCACAGGCATCTGGCACGGGTATCACGGCGGCCCGGAGAACGAGGCGGGCGAAATCGACACCGGCGTTCCCGCCGAGCAGCTATCGCAACTGTTGCTGCGGCAGACCGAGATGCCGGCCGATTTTCACGTGCATCCCAAGATTCAACGTCTCTTGGCGCATCGCGTGGAGATGGCGCATGGCCAAGCCAAGCTCGATTGGTCCGCCGGCGAGGCGCTGGCGCTGGCCACGCTGGCCACCGCCGGGCATCCCATCCGGCTCAGCGGGCAGGACGTGGAGCGCGGCACCTTCAGCCACCGACACGCCGTGCTGCACGATTACGACACCGGCAAGCCGTATATGCCGCTGGCGCATCTGGCCGATCCGCAGGCGCCGGTCGACATCTTTAACAGTCCTTTGTCGGAAATTGGCGTGCTTGGCTATGAGTATGGCTACAGCCTCGATTGCCCCGATGGGCTGGTGTTGTGGGAGGCGCAGTTTGGCGACTTTGTCAACGTGGCGCAAGTGATCATCGATCAGTTCATCGCCAGCGCCGAGGACAAGTGGCGCCGCTTGAGCGGGCTGGTGTTGCTGTTGCCACACAGCTTTGAAGGACAAGGGCCAGAACACTCCAGCGCGCGGCTGGAGCGCTTTTTGCAACTTTGCGCCGAAGACAACATGCAGGTGGCCAACCCCAGCACGCCGGCGCAATACTTTCACGTATTGCGACGCCAAGTGCTGCGCACTTGGCGCAAGCCACTGGTGCTGATGACGCCCAAGAGCCTGTTGCGACACCCCAAGGCGGTTTCGAGCCTGGAAGAGTTCGCTCGCGGTCATTTCCAACGCGTGATCCCCGACGCCACGGTTGGCGGCGGCAGTCCGTCGCGCGTGCTGTTGTGCAGCGGCAAGGTGTATTACGAATTGGAGCAGGCCCGGTCCGAGCATGATCGCGACGATGTGGCCATTGTGCGCTTGGAGCAAATTTACCCCACGCCGTGGGACGAATTGGCCCGCGTGCTCTCGCGCTACGAAGAAGGCACACCGGTCCTGTGGGTGCAAGAAGAGCCCGAAAACATGGGGGCTTGGCGCTATCTCAAGGTGGTGGTGGGCGACACGCTGCTTGGCCGCTTTCCGTTTTCTGGCGTGTACCGGCCAACGTCGGCCAGCCCGGCGACTGGCTCGGCCAACAGCCACAAGTTGGAGCAGCGGACGCTGCTCACCACCGCCTTTGCCGAGTTGGCCACTGGGCATCTGGTGTAGCTGTCACTGTCCGTTACCATCCTGCCGCAGCAAGCAATCAGTACGAACGCGAGTCGTCCATGCCGATCGAATTGAAAGTACCGAGCGTTGGAGAGTCGATCACCGAGGTGCAGATCGGCGAGTGGCGCAAGAACGAAGGCGACTTCGCCAAGGAAAACGAGTCGCTGGTCGAAATCGAAACTGACAAGGCGACCGTGGAACTGCCCGCGCCAGTGAATGGGCTGCTGTCGAAGATCTTGAAGAAGCAAGGCGAACGGGCGACGGTGGGTGAGGTGATCGCCTACTTTGAAGAGCGCGCCGCGGCTCCGGCCGGCGCCAGCGGCGGCGGCGCGAAGCCGGCCGCCGAGGCCACCGCGGCGCCGGCCAGCGCGCCGCAGCGCG
>JAIBBY010000077.1 GCA_019694455.1 Pirellulales bacterium | reverse complement strand
GCGCGACGGCGCTCGTGGATGTCGGAGTCGATGTCGTCTCCCCACAGGTCGGGGCCAAAGCGGTAGCGAGTTGGGCCGGCGCGGCCTTCCGCCTTGAGCTTTTGATGGGCGGCGTACTCCGCCTCGCGGCGCTTTTTGTAGCCTTCGGTGAAGCCCTGCCGGCTACAGAACTCGAGCCAATCCTGCGACAGGGGATTTGGCTTGGGGTTATGCCACTCGAGCAGGTCGTGAATATGGTCGGCGTCGTAGACGAAGTGGGTGCCGTACGTGTCGCGGACGTAGACCGGATTCTTGCTCTTAAGATTCTTGGGCGAAACGACGTGGACCGGCTGAGTCGAGCTGAACAGGTCTTCGTTAGAAGGCAGATTGTTGCGCTCCCAGGGAGTCACATGGTCGTCTGCCCAACGGTCGATCGCGTCGTAGATGCGGCGCACGCGACTCTTGACCCAGCGGCGGGCCTTTTTGTCGGGGACTTTTTCCGCCTCGCCGCAGATCAGATTCACTTTTTCTTGCAGATCCTCGCGGGTGTAGGTCTCTGGCTGACGGCGGCCAAACTGGTGCGGGTAGACGCGCTCCAAGTACCAGGCGCTGGCGCGCCATGATTTTTCGGCGTGCTTTTGGATGTTGTGCAGGTGAAAGAGCATCGGCTGGATGGTGGCGCGATCGAGTTCGGCGGCGAAGGCGGCGTCTTTTTTGGCGGTGCGATAGATGGTGCTGACCGCGCAGCCGACGAACTTGGCCGCCGCCAGGCGACTGAGGCCGGCCGAGACGAGGGTCACGATCTGACGTTTCTTTTCGTCGTCGAGCGCTGGTGGGCGTGGCATGGTGAAACTCGCTGCTGGCCGAGTAATAAACACGCAAAACAGTGAACGCACGTACATTAACAAATGGTTGGCTCAAAAAGCAACAAAAATTTTGGGGAGTGGAGAAGAAAACCGCCGAGACGGGGAGGCGCAGAGGGGGAAGAGTGGTGGCAAGAGAAAGCCCCCTCATCCGGCCTATCGGCCACCTTCTCCCCCTGCTGCGCTTCGCTGCGCGGGGGCGAAGGCCGAAGTCGGCTCGCGCGTAGTTCGGCATGTCCACGCCGAAGCGTGGACATGGCACGCGGCGAGGGAAGAAAAAATGCCCCCCTCACCGCGGTCTGCGGTCGCTGCCGCTGGCGCCTACTGCGCTTCGCTGCGTGGGGGCGAGGCGGAAGAAAAGGCGATGGCGCGCAAAGACGCAGAGGAGAGATGCGAGAGAAAGATCAGGTGAGCAGTGGAGCAGGTGAGGCGGCACGGTGGGTCGTGGAGGGAGCAGCGAATTGATTTGCAACGAAAACACGAAAACAGGGGGGTGGACTCCGATAACCCTTCTCCGACAACGAACGCGAATCGAGATTCTGTTTTTCAAAACGCTTGGTGTGACACGGCTTGCGCCGTGATGCTCGCGCGGGAGGGGGGAGAGGGTTTTCGGAGTTTTCGGAATGGAGTGGCGATTCGTGGCGCGTGGAGGAAGAGAACCGCAGAGACGCGGAGGCGCGGAGAGGAGGACGGGGGAGTGGGGAGGGAGGAAGAAGAAACGCCAAGGCGCCAGGTCGCAATGGGGAGGGCGAAGGAAAGGCCTCGCGCAAAGTCGGAAATACATCCGTGGAACATGAACGACCGAAAGGTGAATTCAGTGGCATAGGGAGGGAAGGCGTGGCGCTGAATCTTTCGCAGTAATTGGCGAAGACGCCAGCACTGCGTCAGAATGTTCATGCTCTGTGTAGGGTAATCTTGGTTGGCAATGGCCAAATTTTTATGGGGCTTGGGGAGGTATCTGGCAATGCAATCGCGACCAACACTTACCGCCGTGGCGGTGATCACTTCCGGCGCTATGCTCGGCTGGCTGGCGGCCACGGACATTTGGCGTACATCATTCGCTCAGCAGCCAGTCACTGATTCAGCGGTGACCAACGGCACGCCGGCGGTGCTGCCGCGGCCCGACTTTCAATTCTCTGGCAAGGTCGGAAAGACCTATAAAGATTCCGATCCGCCGCAGTTCCCGCAGCCGATTCAGGCGCCGAAGGGCGCGCCCAATGTGGTGCTCATCCTGCTCGACGACACCGGGTTTGGGCAGTATTCGACCTTTGGCGGCGGCATCCCTTCGCCGACGCTCGACAGACTGGCTGGCGAAGGCCTACGGTACAACCGCTTTCACACCACCGCGCTATGCAGTCCGACGCGGGCGGCCCTCATCACCGGCCGCAATCATCACTCGGCCGCGACAGGCGTCATCACCGAGGCCGCGACGGGCTACGACGGCTATACCTGCGTTCTGCCGCGAAGCTGCGGCACCATCGGCGAGGTGCTCCGCCAGAACGGATATATGACCGCTTGGATCGGCAAGAACCACAACACCCCGGCGTGGGAAACCAGCGCCGCCGGCCCTTTCGACCGATGGGCGAATGGACTCGGGTTCGACTACTTCTACGGCTTCAACGCCGGCGACATGAACCACTGGAATCCGATCTTATTTGAGAACCGCAATCTCGTCCCCAAGAGCGCGAACCCCAACTATCACCTGACCGAGGACCTAGCGGACAAGGCGATCGATTGGACACGGCGGGTCACCAGCATCGCGCCTTCCAAGCCATTTTTCCTTTACGTGGCGCCGGGCGCCAACCACTCGCCGCACCACGCGCCGCAAGAGTGGATCGACAAGTTCAAGGGAAAATTCGACGCGGGCTGGGACGCCTATCGCAAGGCCACGCTCGACCGACAAATCAAGCTGGGCGTCGTGCCGGCAGGCACCAAGCTCACGGCGCGCAGCGAGGGGTTGCCCGCGTGGAGCTCGCTGAACGACGGCCAGAAGAAGATCTACTCTCATATGATGGAGGTGTTTGCGGGCTACGCGGCCCACGTGGACCACCACATGGGACGGGTGATCGACGAAGTCAAGAAGTTGCCGACCGCGGACAACACGATCTTCATCTACATCGTTGGCGACAACGGGTCTAGCGCCGAAGGTGGGCTGGAGGGGAGCCTCAACGAGAACCTGTTCTTCAACGGTTTTCCGGAGAAGTGGCAGGACAATCTCCAACACATCGACGAGATCGGTGGGCCGAAGTGGTTCAATCACTTCCCCAGCGCCTGGGCGCACGCGATGAACACGCCGTTTCAGTGGACCAAGCAGGTGGCCAGCCATTTTGGCGGCACCCGCAACCCGCTGATTATCTCCTGGCCGGCAAAGATCAAGGACCACGGGGGAGTACGGTCGCAGTTTCTCCATGCGATCGACATCGTGCCCACCCTCTACGAGGCGATCGGCATTACGCCGCCAAAGATGCTCAACGGAATCGAGCAGAAGCCGATTGAAGGCGTGAGTTTTCTAGCGACCTTCACCGACAAAGACGCGCCGGCGACGCGCACGACGCAGTACTTTGAGTTGCTCGTCAACCGCGGCATCTATCACGATGGGTGGATGGCCTCGAGCCGCAGCTTCGTTCCTTGGACGCCGGTGCGCGGCGAGTTCGATCCGTTGACGGCAAAGTGGGAGCTATATCATGTCGACGAGGATTTCTCGCAGGCCGAGAACCTGGCGGACAAGCATCCGGAGACGGTCAAGAAACTGGAATCACTTTTTTGGAAAGAAGCGGAGAAGCACGACGTGCTGCCACTCGATTGGCGGGCCGTCGAGCGATTGAACGCCGAACTTCAAGGCCGGCCCAGCTTGGCCGGCAAGCGCGACAGCTATACGTACTATCCGGGCCAGATCGCGCTGCCAGACGGCGCCGCGCCGCCTGTATTGAACAAGTCTTTCTCGGTGACCGCGCGTATCGACATCCCCGACCAGGGCGCCGAAGGGATGATCTTCACGCATGGCGGGCTGACGGGGGGTTATGGCATTTACCTGCGCGATGGCAAGGCGCACTTTGTTTACAACATGCTGGCCATCGAGCGGTTCACGATCACTTCCGCCCCGCTTCCCAAGGGCAAGGTGGCCCTGGTGATGCAGCTTGCCTATCAGGGCAAGCCGGGCGAACTTGGCAAGCCCGCGACTGTGACTCTCACCGCCAACGGCAAGAAAGTAGGCGAAGGACAATTGCCTCGGACTGTGCCGCTGCAATTCTCGCTCGGCGAAGGGATCGACGTGGGAACCGACACCGGCTCGGCGGTGGACTTCACCTATCAACTACCGTTCACCTTCACCGGCAAGGTGGAGAAGGTCACTGTCGATTTGAAGTGAAATGGAGTTGGTATTCGCAGTTGGCGCGAAGGCGTGAGAAGCTGCTAGAGGTGAGTGGCGCGGGAAGAAGAAAGAAACGCTAAGGCGCAAAGTCGCCGGGTGGCAAAGAAAAGAATGCAAGGAAAATGCCCCCCCTCACCGCGGTCTGCGACCGCTGCCTCTCCCCCTACTTCGCTTCGCTGCGTGGGGGCGAGGCGGGGGAGGGAAGATAACCGCCGAGACGCGGAGGGGGGAGAATAGTGGCAAGAGAAAGCCCCCTCATCCGGCCTATCGGCCACCTTCTCCCCCTGCTGCGCTTCGCTGCGCGGGGGCGAAGGCCGAAGTCGGCTCGCGCGTAGTTCGGCATGTCCACGCCGAAGCGTGGACATGGCACCCAACTCGCGGCGCCGGTGGCAGAGCCAATGGCACGCGGAGGGAGGCACAGGGAGAGATCAGGAGAGCGGTGGGTCAACGCGCGAGCAGAATCGAGATGACGCCGAATGGCATCGCCCCGCGCGCCAGAGGATGGCGAGCCGGCTGGCCAAGACGTACAGTACGGTCAGCATCGCCGCTCGTTCCACAACCAACGAATCGGTCTCGCCGTCATGCGCTACTTGCTCTGCACTCTCATTTGGTTGGCGCTAGTTGGCGCGGCAGCGCAGGCCGCCGACCCGCCGCGGCCCAACATCGTCTTGATCCTCGCCGACGACCTGGGCTACTCTGATCTGGGCTGCTTCGGTTCGGAGATCGCAACGCCCAACCTCGATCGGCTGGCCGACGGCGGCATTCGCCTCACTCAATTTTATAACTGCGCTCGCTGCTGCCCCACACGCGCGGCCGTGCTGACCGGACTTTACCCGCATCAAGCCGGCGTGGGGCACATGCTCCAGGACTGGCGCGAGCCGAGTTACACCTCCGGCATTGGCGAAAACACCGCGACCATTGCCGAACTGTTGCGCGCGGCCGGCTACCGCACCTACCATGTTGGCAAGTGGCATGTCGGCGGCGTCGGCAACGGCCCGCCCGGCCGCAACCATCCCATGCGGCGCGGATTTGATCGCGCGTTCGGCACTGGCGGCGGCGGGGGATATTTTGACCTCACGCCGCTCTACCTCGATAGCGAGGCGGTCGAGCCGCCCGCCGATTTTTACGTCACCGACGCCTTTACCGAGCACGCCGTGGAGTTCATCGGCGAGCACGCGCGCCGCGGCGAGCGGCAGCCCTTCTTCATGCACTTGTGCTACACGGCGCCGCACTTTCCCTTGCATGCCAAGCCCACCGACATCGCCAAGTATCAAGACCGCTACGCGGCCGGCTGGGACGCGCTGCGGGGGGCGCGGCTGGCCAAGCAGCGCGAGCTGGGCATTGTCGATCCGCGCTGGCGGCTGTCGCCGCGCGATCCGGTGGCGCAGGCCTGGGAGGCGGTCCCGCAGCCGGAGCGCGACGAGTGGTCGCGCCGCATGGCCGTGCATGCCGCCATGATCGACTGCATGGATCAAGGGATCGGCCGCGTGCTCGCGGCGCTCGATCGCGCGCAGGTCACCGACAACACGCTGGTCATCTTTCTCAGCGACAACGGCGCCAGCGCCGAGGCGCTGGACACCTGGCCCAATCCTGGTCGCGGGCACCGGCCGGGGAGCGTTGTTGGCGAACGCGGTTCGCATCGCTGTCTCGAAATCGGCTGGGCCAACGCCGCCAATACCCCGTTTCGCGAATGTAAAATGTGGACGCACGAAGGGGGCATCTCCACGCCGTTTGTCGCCCGCTGGCCGGCGGGCATCGCCGCGCGCGGCGCACTGTCGCGCGAGGTGGGGCATGTGATTGACTTGATGCCGTCGCTATTGGAACTGGCCGGCGGCGCCTATCCGCAAGAGTTTCAGGGGCGACGACTCACTCCGCTGGCCGGCATCAGCCTTGTGCCCGCCTTGGCCGGGCAATCGCTGGGCGAGCGGACGCTGGGCTGGGAGCACGAGGGCAACCGCGCGCTGCGCAGTGGCAACTGGAAGGTGGTCGCGCCGTTTCGCGGCGCATGGGAGCTGTACGACCTGGCGGCCGATCGCACCGAAACCAACAATCTGGCCGCCGCGCAGCCGGAGCGCGTCGAACAACTGGCCGAGCAATGGCAGGCGTGGGCCGATCGCGTAGGGGTGATCGATTGGCAAGAGCTTCCGGGCGCCGACTATCATCCCAGTTCGGTATATCGAAAGAAATCGGAGCCCTTCGAGACTTCCAGCAAATAGCAAACTTGTGACACTCGCGCGTCGGCTCTGTTCGCGCCGCGGCAGCGCCGATATCATGCGACTAGAGCAGCAAGAATCCATGCCAGGAGCCAACCAGCGCGTGCGCAACGACTTTCGCATCACGAGCGTTTGGGGCGGCGCTCTGGGCGGCGCGTTTGGCCAGTTACTCGGCGCCATGCTGCTTGCCGCCCTATTGCACAGCTCCGTATTGCTTTGTGGCGCTGCCCGCGCCGGCGGCGGCCCGCACAATGTGTTGTTGATCGTCAATCCGCGCAGTTGGGCCTCGCTGACGATCGCCAACCACTACGCGCAGTTGCGGCAAATTCCGGCCACGCACATTTTGTATCTTGATTGGCCTCATTCCGTGGTCGATGCCGCCAACGTCGAGCTCTTTCGACAAGAATTGCTCACGCCGGTGCTCAAGACGATCGAGTCGCGCGGGCTGGCCGCGCAGATCGACTATGTGGCCTATTCCGCCGATTTTCCGTTTCGCATCGACGCCTCACAAGATATTCAAGGCGAAAAGCTGGGCGTTGGCTTTCAGCCCATCGGCTCGCTGAACAGCCTCACCTACTTGTGGCAACTGGTGCTGTCGAAGAAGGCCAGCCCGATGCAGGTGACCAACAACTTTTACTTCAGCCCCGCGCCGGCGGCGGAAATGGCGCCGTCGCGCGCGTTCCATTTTCAAACCGCCTGGGGGCCCGAGGGAGAAGCGTTGACCACCGGCGGGCAGCATCATTTGCTGTCGATGCTGCTAGCCTTCACCAGCGGGCGCGGGACCAGCGTCAGCGAGGCGATCGATTATCTCAAGCGCAGCGCGCTGGCCGACGCCACGCGTCCCAAGGGGACGATTTACTTTTGCCGCACGGGCGACGTACGAACCAAGACGCGCGAGCCGCAATTCGCGGTCGCCATCGACGAACTAAAGAAGCTCGGCATCGCGGCCGAGATTGTCGATGCGACGTTGCCGATGCACAAGGATGATGTGCAAGGTCTGGTCGCGGGCACGGCGGTCTTTGACTGGCCCGCCTCGCGCAGCACCATTCAACCCGGCGCCTTCTGCGACAACCTCACCAGCACGGGGGGCCTGTTGCACGACGCCGGCAATCAAACCGCGATGACCGAGTTTCTGCAGGCGGGCGCCGCGGGCGTCAGCGGCACAGTGGTAGAACCGCTGGCCCTGCCGCAGAAGTTTCCGCTAGCGCAGGCGCAGGTGCATTACGCGCGCGGCTGCTCGCTGGCCGAGTCGATCTATCAATCGGTGCAGGGGCCGTTTCAACTGTTGGTCATTGGCGACCCTTTGTGCCAGCCGTGGGCGCGCGGCCCGATTGTCACCGTCACTGGCGTTGAGCCGGCGCAGACTCTTTCCGGCAAGGTCGCCATCACTGCCACCGCTACCACCGCCGATGGCCAACCACCCGCCAGCTTTCTGCTGCTGACTGATGGTCGGCAAGCGGCCAGCGCCGCCGCTGGCAGCCCCCTGGAGCTCGACACCACCCGACTCGTCGATGGCTTCCACGAGCTAACCGTGGTGGCGATCGGCTCCGACAAGATCGAATCGCAAGGACGCCGCGCGATTGGGGTGCGCGTCGACAACCATCAGCGTCAAGTCACCCTCACGACCGCCGAGCCGAAATCGGCCTACGGACGCACGCTCAAGCTGGAGTTGAAGGCCAGCGAGGGCGCGACGCAGATCGGCATCTTTCAGGCCAGCCGCGTAGTCGGCCGCCTGTCGGCCGCGCAAGGCACGCTGGAGCTAGACAACCGCCTGCTCGGCCTGGGTCCCGCGCGCTTGCAAGCGGTGGCGCTCGACGCGCAATCGAAACCGCTGGCGATCAGCGAACCGTTGCAGATTGAGATTGAACCACCCGCCGCGCTGCCGCCCACCGCGCCCCCGCAAGGCAAGTCGCTCTATCCGGGCCTGGAACTCACTCTGGCCAGCGGGAGACGCGTGCCGGTCAAAGAAACCGCCGCGTCCGATTGGCTGACGCGGGCAGGCGTCGGCAAGAACGAAAAGTACACGCTGCGCGGCTTCACCGAGGTCGCCAAGCAAGACGTCTATCAATTTGCCATCGCCTACTTTGGCGACCTGACGATCAGCGTCGACGGCAAGGCGATCTATCAAGGCGCCACGGCCAATCAATCGCATTTGCCGTGGCACTATGTCCCGGTGTCGCTGGCCAAGGGGACGCACGCGGTGGAGATCAGCGGCAAGACTACCGATTTTCCGCGACTTGAAGCCCGCTTTGGCGGCCCAGGCGCGTGGCAGATCGGCGATCGCCAGTTTCGACATGCCGGCGATAAGTGAGGCAGAAGCTTGCACGATCATTTCATGCAACTGGCGTACGCCGAAGCGCGACAGGCGCTAGCAGAAGACGAGGCGCCGGTTGGCGCCGTGATCGTCCACGGCGGGCGGGTCATCGCCGCGGCGCATAATCAGCGCGAGCAACTGGCCGACCCAACCGCGCATGCCGAGATGGTGGCCATCACCCAGGCGGCTGGCGAACTGGGCGATTGGCGATTGGAAGACTGCGCGCTGTATGTCACGCTCGAACCGTGCCCGATGTGCGCGGGGGCAATTTTGCAAGCCCGCATTCCGCTGGTGGTGTACGGCGCGCCCGACCCCAAGGCGGGCGCCGTCCACACGATGTACCAGTTGCTCAGCGATCCGCGGCTCAATCACCGCTGCGAGATCGTCTCGGGCGTGCTGCACGATCAGTGTTCGTCGATTCTGACCGAGTTCTTCCGCGCGCAGCGCCGGCTGGGAAAGAAATAGAGGCGGCGGCGATCCTTAACCGCTACTGTTTGCGCAACCAACGATCGATGCGCGCCGCCAGTTCGTCGCGGGCGCTGGCGTAAAAGTGATCGGCCCCGGCGATCACCCCCACTTCGATCGGCAATGCCTGAGCGGCGGCTAGCTGCTCCATCGCCTGCGGCAACTCGCGAAACGCCACGTTCTGTTGAATCTCCTGCCCGCCAAACACCGCCAACAGGGGCGCGCGAATCCGCGGCAAGAGCGCCAGCACGTTGTAGGTCTCGTCGCGATGATACTTGTCGAGATACGCCCGCGCGCTCACCAGGTAAGGCAGCGGAAACTCGATCTGCATCAGTTCTTCGCCCCGCCCGGCGGCGACCAGCGTTTTGGCCAAGGCGTAGGTCTCGGCGAAAACGGCGCCTTTAGCCGATTGCAAGAACCGCGCGTGCGACAGCCAAGGGGGGGACACCGCAGCGACCGCGCGCACGGCGTCGTGCGGCTCCTCCGACATGGCATAGCAGGCCTTGAGCGCCCCCAGACTGTGCCCCGCGAGCAGCAACCGGGAGAAGCCTTGTTCGATCAGGAACGCGATCCACGCCGCCAGATCGTGCCGGCAATCGGACAACACCTCATACGCAGCCCCCTGTCGCACACCACCGCTCATCGTGGCCGAGGTGCTGATGCCGTCGTGCCCGCGCGTGTTGATTCGCAGCACGGCAATGCCGCGCCCGACCAGGCGCGACTCGATCGCGTCCATCAGGGTCGAGCCGTAAAAATTGCTGCCTGTGCCATGCACCAATAGCGCGGCGTCGACCAGGCCGCCGTCGGCCGGCGCGTCGGACCGGCGCAGCGATCCATCGAGGCGCAGGCCGTCGCCCGTCGTCACACGAACCAGTTCCAGCGGCATTGTCAGTTACTCCTTGGCGCTGGGCTGCGGCGCTTCCAGCGCGTACAACTCGCCGCGCGTGGCGAGATACAACGTGCGCCCCACCGCGATCGGCGTGCCGTAGATGGCGTCGGGCAGGCGATTCTCCGCCAGCACCTTTAGCTCCCGGCCCGGCGCGGCGACCAGCACATCGCCATCCTCATCTCCCAAGTACAACTTGCCATCGGCCAACAAGGGCGATCCCCAAACTTGCGAGAGCATGTCGTGCTGCCAAAGCTCTTTGCCGGTGGCGGCGTCGATGGCGTGCAAAAAGCCATCCAGCTCCGCGGCGTAGACCACGCCAGCTTGCACCGCGACGGTCGAAATCGACCGTCCAAAGGCCTTGTCTCCCAGTCGCCACAACACGCGATTTTCGCTCGTCGTCTGCGGCGATGGATCGATCGCTAGTAGGTTGCCGGGGCCGCCGCCATGTTCCGGGTCTTGTCCGGTGGCGACGAACACGCGCCCCTCGGCATAGACCGGCGTGGCGACCAGGTAACACTTGTCACCGCCGCCGCCCGGCCGCCACTTTGCCCCGGGCGGATTGCAATCCTGCTTCCAGAGCAGCGCGCCGCTGTCTGGCGCCAGCGCGTACAAGAAGCCATCGCCGCCGGGCGCCAGCAACTGGCGCTTGCCATCGGCCAGCGCGTCGGTCAGCGCCACGCTCCCCCATTGCCCTTCCATCAAGGGCGCCATCTCCACGCCCTGCGGTTTAGCCTGCCCAAAACCTTGTTGCCACACGAGCCGGCCGCTGGCGCTGTCCAAGCAGACAAAGCTGGGGGCGGACGCGTTGGCGATCTGGCCGCTGTTTGGATCGACGCCATTGGACGTGACCACATACAGCCGCCCATTTTCGACCAGCGGGTTCGACGCCGCCATAAAGCGCGGCACGACGCCCAACTGCGCCATCAGGTCGTATCGCCATACGATGTCGGCGGCGTGCTGGTCGGCGCCTGCCTCCGTTTGCTCGGGGCCGTCGTTCTCGCCGTCGTGAAAACCATCCAGGTCGGCGCACACGACCTGTCCGCGGTTGGTCAGGTAGTAAACTCGCTGACCCGCGATGGCGGGGCTGGAACAGATTCCTTGCAGCGGCCAATCCTGGGCCTGACCGGCCGCGAGTTTTTCATAGGTGTCTTGCCACAAAAACGCTCCGCTATCGGCGGCAAAGCACATCACCACCCCGCGATCGCCCGTCGCGGCCGGGTCGCGCGGCGCGTCGTTGTTGGTGCCTAGCACGATCTTGCCGTCGGCCAGCGCGGGATTGCCGTAGCAAACACTCCCCACCTTGGCCGACCATTTGAGATGGGTCTTATTGTCGATGTCCCACTCGACTGGCAGATCGCGCGCCGCGCGCTGCACCATATTGCGATTGGGACTGCCCCCCCACATCGGCCAATCGGCGAGCGCGGCGCTCGTCAGCGCGACGGAGTATATGCAAGCGAGCATCACTAACCAACGCATCAGCGGGGCGCCTCGGAGGCCTGTGTCATCAGGCCACCTTTGTACCAAGGCGCGTGATCCGCGTCAGGCGGCGCCAAGAATCGCCGCTACCAGACGTAGCCGCGCCGCATGTCGCGCATGTAGTCGTTGAACCACTGCTGTCGGTGAGGTTCGTGGCGCGGTCGCGCGCCGAAGGAGCCATACATGTAGACCGGCACGCTGTTGGTGGCCCGCGGATCATTGATCGGCCAGGGCACGCGCCGCAGGCCAGCGGCGTAATCCGACGCATACTGGCTGTACTGCCGATACCGGGGCGCGGCGGCGTGCTCCACCCCATAGGCGGCGGGCGCCGAAACCAACAACGCCAATAAGATCAGCCCGGTTCGCATCGCTCGTGCCGCGCGGCAAGAATGGCCCATCGCGCCCGCCAGACGTTTCGGCAGGCTCCTGTTCTAGCATCGGCTCATCGAGCGGCGCCGCTCAAACCGAGCGTCGGCGAAGCCGGCTGCCCAAGTTGCCGCGATTAACCCACTTGCGCACGTGGCACGGTCGAACTGCCGGCCGATCGTGGGCCGCAAACGCCGCCTGCGCATATTCTGCTAGCGCGCCACGCCGACGTTGAAGCTGAACACCTGCGATTGGTCGGTTGGCGCCTGATTGACCGGCACCGCGAAGTCGAGCGCGATCGGCGCCGGACCCATCGCCGGAATGGCGATTCGCAGACCGAGACCAGGGGCCACGCGGAAATTGCTGGCATTCAGTTCAATGCCCTGTTCCACGGTACCAAAATCGCAGAACGCCACGACTCGCAACGCGTCGGTGGCGGTGATCGGCATCATGTACTCGACCGTGTTCACCCACATGAATCGACCGCCCACCTGCACGCCATTGTCCATTGGCGATGCGCCGCGATAGCGGAAACCGCGCAACGTGCCGAAACCGCCCGCAAAGAAGTTCTCAAAGATCGGCGTGTCCGAACCGGTGAAACCCAGATTGGTCACAAAGGCCAAGGTGTGCTTGCCGGTGCCATCGGCCCGCTGGCGCAACAGGAAGTATTGGCTCCCTTCGAACTCGGCGCGCGGGAACTCAAAGTCGCCAAACGCCTGCTCAAACGCG
Source organism: Pirellulales bacterium (assembly GCA_019694455.1). Lineage (NCBI taxonomy): Bacteria > Pseudomonadati > Planctomycetota > Planctomycetia > Pirellulales > Pirellulales bacterium. Next base: position 1,088 of record JAIBBY010000077.1, on the reverse strand, counting down.
AACATCAGCCGGTGCCCTTGCGACGCCAGAAAAGGACTGTCGCGCGTGTCGTGCGTGATCGACGGCCGCACGGTGTACAAGCCGTTGTTGCCGAGCACTTCCTGCAACTGCTGTGGAGTGGGAATGGTCGGATTCGAGACATTCACGTTCTCGGCGCGCAGCGCCACCGAGGCAGTCAAGTCGGGCGCGAACTGATAGCCAAAGCTCACTCGGCCACCCAGCCGCTCTTCCATCCAGTCGATGTACCGGCGATTGAAGAAATAGCCGCTCAGTCCCAGGCTGATCGGCGTGTCGAATAAATACGGCTCCGTGAAGCTGGCCATATAGCGCTGCACGAGCGAACCCGGCATCGCCTCGACCCGAAAATGCTGTCCGGCCCCGCGCCAGGCGGTGGCGTTGCGAATGTCGGCCCAACTGCGCGGCCAGCGGCGCCAGTCAAAGTTCTGCTCGTCGAGCGTGATATTGCCCACTAGACCGGCATTGGAGTTCACGCCGGCGCCGAGCATCAGCTTGCCCGTTTGCCCTTCGTCGACGTAGACATCGAGCGGAATGGTGCGCGTGGGCTCTTCCAGCCACTGTCGCTCGTTGGTCTGTGGCACAAGCTGGCCGAAGTTGTCGTACCCCTGTCCCGGCGGCGGCGGCAGGACCCCCGGCGCCACTTGCGGTTGCGGCACGCCAGGACCAGCCAAGCCAGGACCCACTTGCGGACCAGGCGGCAGGTACTGCGGCGCCGGCACGGTGGGCGTGGCCGGCGTGAATGGCGCCTGTGTGAATGGTGTGCCGCTCTGCGCCAACGACCCGTTGTAGCGTGGGTTCATCGCCGGCAAATTGTTGTTCTCGTAGTTCGGCCCCATTTGCGGCCGCGAAGGCAAGGGATTGCCGGGCGTCAACGCTCCGGCTGCCATCGGCGCCGGCTGCGGATAACCCGGTTGCGCTTGTGGTTGAGCGAAGGCCGTGGCGGGGGGTGGCTGATATCCAGCGGCAGGCGGCGGCGCGTAGGCATTGGGACCTGGCACATAGCGCGGCGGTTGCGCGTTCACGTCAAACGACGGCATCGTTTGCATGCCCATGTCTTGAAATCGCACCCG
>JAIBBY010000076.1 GCA_019694455.1 Pirellulales bacterium | reverse complement strand
AAAGCGCCGCGCGAAATCTTTTTGAAAATTCGCTTGCCTCTTTACGACAACAGTCGTAGCATCTACGACACACGTAGTAACAAGGAGGCGTCATGGCGCATACACGCAAGTCGCGGCGGCTGAGCGCGGGAGAAATGGAAATCCTGCAAATGCTCTGGCAGCAGCCATCGGTATCCCTTTCCGAGGCGCAGGCCGGGCTGGGGCGGCCGATCGGCTACACCACCATGCAAACCCGGCTGAATCGGCTGGTCGAAAAGGGGCTAGTCACGCGCACCAGCGATCGGCCCAGTCGCTACTCGGCCGCCGTGCGCCCCGAGAGCGTCAGCGCGAGCCACCTGGAACTGCTCGTCGAGCGCGTGGCCGGGGGGAGCGTGGTGCCGCTGGTGGCGCATCTGGTTCGCGACCGCGCGCTGTCGCCCAAGGAGATCGCTGAGCTAAAGCAACTGATCGCGCAGGCGGAGCGGCAGCAGAACGGCGGCTAGTGACCTTCTCTGATCGGAAACCACCTTTTCGCTCATCTCGTCGGAATCGCTCTTCTCGTTCACCACTCTTCTTAGAGCAGCATGAGGGCGCGGCAATGGACATCAACGGCTGGCAATTCTTGGCCTGGTTGGGTTGTGGCACGCTGGCGCTGGCGGCGCTGGCGATTGTTGCGGCGGTCGTGCTGCGACTGGCGCGCGTCACCTCGCCCGCGGCGCATCGCGCTTGTTGGATCTGCGTGCTGGGGGCGGGATGGTTGATGTTTCGGCTGCCGGTGGAGATTCGGTACTACCAACCGCCGGCGCTCGTGGGCCAAACCGCGATTCAACCGCCCCGCGCTGTGGCGAGCGATGAAACAAGCGAACCCAGCATTGAACTGATGGAGCTTGCAATAGAGGCATCGGCGCCACTCGAATCGCCGCCGCCGGTGGAACTGAGCGAGCCGATGGCGATATCGATATCGTCGTCGCCGGCCGCGAGCGCTCCGGAAGAAAGCGAGCCGGCGCCGGAATCGTTGCCGCTGGTGGTGTCGACTCGGCAAGAAATCGCCTCGGCGACGGCCGTGGCGACGGCGCCAATAATCGAGATTGCGCCGAGCGAGCCGCCCACGACGACGACGACGAAGCCGGCGACTGCTTTCCGACCGACTTGGACCGAAGTCGCGCGCGTACTTTGGAACACGCCCGAGATGCTGGTCGCGATGTGGCTGGCGGGCATGGCGTTTATTGCGCTGGTTTGGCTGGTGGGCTACGCGCGGTTTGTGCGGCGACTGGCGGCCCATGAGCCGGTGGAGCCGCAGTGGCAACAGCAGTGGCAGTCGCTCGCCCTGCAGGCGGGGGTGCGGAGCCGGATACCGATGTTGGTCACGCGCGAACTTGGGCCCCTGCTCTGTCGGCTGCCGCGCGGCTATGCGCTGATTGTGCCGGCCGAGCTATGGGAGGAGTTGGACGAAGCGAGCCGGGGCGCGATTTTGCGGCACGAGCTGGCGCACTACCTGCGCCGCGACGTGTGGAAGTCGCTGGCGGCGCGCGTGTTAGCGCTGCCGCATTGGTTCAACCCGCTGGCGTGGCTGGCGGTGCGGCGCTTTGACGAGGCGGCCGAGTGGGCCTGCGATCTGGCGGCCTCGGGCACGGGGCCGGCTACCGACTACGCCAGCACGTTGCTGCGACTGGGGCAATCGGTGAACGCGCACGCGGCCTACGCGCCGGGGGCGCACGGGCGAACGCTGGCCGGGCGGATTCGGCGGCTGGTGAGCGGGCCGCGCCACGACTCGCGGGCCAAGCGGGCATTTTTGCTGTGCGTGATGGGGGCGCTATTGCTCGCGACGGTGGTGCGGCCACGACTGGTGGCGCAGCCGTCGCCGGCGGCCGACGACACGGCGAGCAAGGCGGCGGCTACGCCCGAGAGCGAGCCAACCGTTGAGCTGAGCGATAACGAAGCGGCGCCGGTTGACGACAAACCCAGCGCGGAACCGGCTGATAAGAAGCCAAGCGCGGCGCCGGCAGAGGATAGCGAACGCCAAGCGGCGCGCGAGATGGTGGCGGCCGCGCGGCAGGTCTACGAAGCGACAGCGGCGGCCTGTGAGAAGGGGCGGGCGCCGCTCGACGCGGTGGTGGAGTGGTCGACGCGCTGGATGCAGGCGGCCGAAGAGGCGGCCACGGAGCCCGACGCGAAGATCGCCGCCGCGGGCGAGCACTTGGCGCGGATGGAAAGCTGGCGCAACCGCGTGAAAAAGCTGTTTGACGTGGGCGCGGCCGGCGGTGAGCCGGAGAAACTGGCGCCGATGGAGTTTCACGTGGCCGAGGCGAAGGCGCGCTTGGCGCGGCTGACAGCCGATCAGAAACGCCAGATTGAAGATGCGGCGCAATCGGACGCGCGACGCAAGGTCGGCGTGATGATTGAAAGACAGCAAAGACTTGCAGCCGAAGAAGCTCACAATGCGAAACTGCGCTATGCTGGCCTGAGCTTTAAGGAGTGGCGGGAAAAGCTGAACGCCGACCTGAGCCCGATGGATCAGAGGGAGGCGATTCGCGCGATGGGGGCTTTTGGCGCGAACGGCTTGGGGGCGGAGGCGACGCGCAAACTGGTGTGGAAGGCACGGACTTACGACGTCTTTGGCGGGCGGAGGAGCGCGGCGGCGGAAATGGCGAATGAAATGTTCAGCGAGGCAGTATCCGCCTGCCAAATGATCCCGGCGGAGCACTCGGCGCCGGTGCTGCGCGCCGTTCTCAAGAGCGAACACCTGGGGGAACGCCTGTTCGCGGTGTTTGCATTACAGGACCGCGATTCGATTCCGGCCCTCTTGGCGGCGCGTGAAGACGCCAACCCGCTCGTGCGCGGGTTCGCGGTGGCGACCGCGGCCAAGATCGATCGCGCGGCGCCAGGGGTGGGCGAAGCCATCTTGGAGATACTCAACGATGTTAATCCCTCCGCAGTTGTGGCATTTCTCGATCACCTGCCCGCCTTTGAGCAACGTTTCACGCCGGAACAGGAGTCGCTCATCGGAAAGCGGCTCGCGCAAGCGATTACGACCTCCAGCAGAAGCGAGTTGATTGATCGCGCGCTTCCTGTAACGGAATACTTCGTCGCTCAATCGCCGGAGTTGCAGGCGGCGCTTGAGACGCTGACGCAAAGCAACGATCGAGTCATTCAAAGCATGGCGGTAAGTTCGTTGGAAAAAGCGCGGCGTGAGGCGCGCCAGCCACGCCCGCAACCAGAGCCTGCGGCGCAGCCGCCGGTGAAGCCCAGCGAGCAGCCGGAGGTGGCGCCGGCGCCAGTCGGCGCGGTTGCGCCTAATGCCGACGCCGTGCCAGATGGCGAGGCAGCGCCGCGGCTGACAGGGAGCTATAACATCGAGACAGATGCGAAGCCAGCGGCCCACCCGACCCCCGCAGCGCAAGCGAGGCGGCCGGGCGGGATGGGCGCGGCGCGCATCGCGTTACCGTCGGAGTCGGTGGAGGACGATCCATCGGCGCCCGATCCATTCGCCGAACCAAAGCCGGAGGCTGAGGCAGCCAAGAAGGACGAGCCGCCGTTTGAACTGAAGGTGATGCCGATTGAGTTTCGCCAAAACGACAACGCCCTGATTGAAATTCAGGTGTTCAATCCAACGAGTCAACCGCTGCGCGGGATGCGGTTGGTCGTTGAACTGCAGCAGGGGGTGAAGGCAAAACAAGCGACCGAGGGCTACAAGCGCAGCGGCAACACGTTGAGCTGGAAGTTTGATCAGACGGCCATACCTGCTTATGGAATTATTTCGATCCGGCTGAACTGCGGGATTCAGGCCACGCCGGAAACGCTGGGGAGAGTGACCGCGACGAACGAAGCAGGGCAATCGCGCGAAGCGCCGCTCGACTTCACGGTCTTGGATCCCGACGACCCGGAACCCCTCTCGCTCAAAGTCAGGACCTTGCCCCCCCCTGCCCCGGTACAGCAACCGACCTTGGCGCCCAGCGAGCAGCCGGCGGGCGCGCCGACGATCGGCGGCGGTACGATGCCGCGACGTGGAGGAGGGATGGGGGGCATGCGGCCCAGGCCGGCGCCCGAGCCAGCGCCAAAGACTGAGCCAGCGCCAAAGACTGAGCCAGCGCCAAAGACTGAGCCGGCGAAGCCGCCGAAGCCGACGTCTGGAGGCCCTTTGTACCTGCTTCCCAATAATTTCAAGCGTAATTTGCTTTACGATGGCAAACCTATCAACGAATGGGTGAACCTCTTGCGAGCCGAACTAAGCCCGGTGCGGCGGACGGAGGCGATTCAGGCGATGGAGATGTTCGGCCGGCATGGCCTGGGCAGCGCAGCGACCGCTGGAATCGTGGCGGCCATGCGCGACACCGACACCTGGGTCATCGACAACAGCCCGGAAGGAATGATGAAACATGCGGCAATTGACGCCATCAGCAAGATACCAGCGGCGGAGTCGACGCCGGTGCTGGTCGAAGCGCTCGCAAGCGACAACGAGTTCGAGCGGGCGCTGGCCGCGCGGATGATGCCCGACAAATCGCAACTAGACCTGTTGCTCAAGGCGACAAACGACGAGTCGCCGATGGTGCGGGCCGCGGCGCTGACAAGCGCGGCGCGCTTGGACCATGACTCGCCCGAGGTGCTGGAGGCGCTGAGGAAGGGACTCGACGATCCGGCGGCGCGGGTGGCGCTGGCGGCCGCATCGAGTCTGATCGGCGATCGACCGGGCGCGCTAAGCGACGAGGAGGCGCAGCGAGTGACGGCGACGCTGGCGCGACTACTCGATGACCATGATCTCGATATCAGGATGCAAGGTGAGATTTTTCGCTTGCTGCAAGAGCTTGGAGGTCAGGCGGCGGGCGCCGCGGCCGCGCTAGAACGGTTGATGGCGCAGTCAGCGCCCGAATCAGCGATTCAGGCTTATGCCAAGCAGACGCTCAAGGCAATTCAGAAGGCGAAGATCGAGCCAGCGCCATGAAATAGCCAATTTGCAGCCTATTTGCCGCGTGCGGCGCTTGGAGGCGAGCCGAGCGCGGCTATGATAGTGGACGTTGCCGTCTGGTTTATTTAGGCGAGCAGGTCCATGCAAGACACCACCATCGACTGGCTGTTGGGCACGCCACGCCCGCTCATCTTGTACGCGGTGCCGTTCTTTCTGCTCTTGATCGGAGTGGAGATCTTGGTGGGCATCGCCAGTCGGCGGCGGTTTTACCGCTTCAACGATTCGGTGAACGACCTGAGCTGCGGCATCATCGATCAGGTGACGCGCATCTTTTTTCAAGGGGCGCTGTTCGCCGGTTATCTGTATCTGTACCGGCACTGGCGGCTGACCGAAATGACCGAGTGGTCGGCGGCGGCCAAGTGGGGGGCCGCGATCGCGCTGGTGTTGGGTGTCGACCTGGGGTTTTACTGGTTTCACCGCATCGCGCACGAGTACTCGGCGCCGTGGGCCACGCATGTGGTGCATCACCAAAGCGAAGAATACAACCTGGCGGTGGCGCTGCGGCAGAGCGCATTCGAGAGTTGCTTTGCCTGGATTTTCTATCTGCCGCTGGCTTTGATCGGCTTTCCGCCTTTGTGGTATGCGACGATCTCGGCGATCAACCTGCTGTACCAGTTTTGGGTGCATACCGAGGCGATCGATCGGCTCGGCCCCTTGGAATGGGTGATGAACACGCCATCGCACCACCGGGTACACCACGCGCGCAACCCCAAGTATCTGGACAAGAACTACGCCGGCATGTTCATCATTTGGGACCGGATGTTCGGCACGTTTCAGGTGGAAGAAGAACAGCCGGTGTACGGGCTGACGCGCCCCTTGGAAAGCTGGAACCCGATTTGGGCGAACCTGCACTATTGGGTTCATCTGTGGCGGCAGGCGCGCGAGGCGCCGTATTGGACCGACAAGATCAAGATTTGGTTCATGCCGCTGGGTTGGACGCCGCGCGGCGTGGCGCCGTATCCACCCGCGCCAGAAGTGACGCGCGAGAGCGTGAAGAAGTACAACGCCCGCGTGGGGCTAGGGATGACGCTGTACGTGCTGTTTCAATTCTCGTGCGTACTGGTCGGGGCGGTGGTGGTGATGGGACTGGAGAAGAGCAAGCCGGTCACATGGCTGGCGACGCCGGCGGCCCTGGTGTTCTGGTCGCTGGCCAACTTGGGGGCGATCTTTGAGCGACGGCCGTGGGCCGGGCGGTCGGAGCTAGCGCGGATTGGCGTGACCGGCGCGGTGCTGGGCAGCTTTGGAGTAGCCAGCGGCATGACCTGGCTGGCGATTGCGGCAGGCGCGTGGACGATCGTGTCGCTAGCGTGGCTTTGGCCGCAGCGCGCGACACTTGCGCCACGAGAGGCGCCAAACGCTGCTAGCGCGGTGACTGAAACGAGCGACCGCCAGTTGGCGAGCACCAGTTAGCAAATCGTAGTGGCCCGGAGTGTGGCGCGCGGCTGCCAGCGCAAGATAAAAGGAAATCGCCTGCTTGTTTCCTGGCGGCGGGAGCAGATCTTCTGTTGCTCCGCACGGTGGCTTAAGGGCCGAGGGACGTCATCAGGTCAGCGCCCTCAGTCAGGGCTACTTGTCTCGATGTCGTCCGTTGCCGCCAAACCACGTTAGCGGTCTTAAGTCCACAATGTGCTCCGCGCGAGGAACTTCTGTAGGCGATCTCCTCGAGTTGCGCGCTTCGAGCAGCGAAGCGCGGCTGTGTCCATTCTCCTGGTTTCGCGAGAGGTGCGTCGTCGTTTCATAGGCGGCTAGCGGCCTCTCAATTAGCGCAATGCTACGACTGAAAATGACCGAAGGAAATTGGTCTGAGCGGAAAGCGACCAGGCGCCAAATGGCACCGCGAGCGTGGTTGATAAGCTGGCGCCAAACGCAGGCGAAACGGGAGTCGCCATGCGTCATGGACTCTTGTACACGGCGCGCGTAATATTCTTTGCGGGAATCGCCGAGCGAACAATTGAACCAGCGCTCCTAAGATGGCGGCCCGCCAAGAGCCAACATGGCAGGCATCATCGAGCGGACACTGCCGCGCATCTCGGTGAACAAGCTGGGAGAGTACATGACCGCCACGCCGGCGCGGCGGCGGTCGATTGTGCGCGACCAGCGGCGGCCCAAGGGCTTTCTTGTGCCGCGTTACAACGAGGCGCACGCGGCGGTTATCGACTATCTCACCGGCGCCGAGCGCGATCCGGCTGTCGTCTTGCGCGAGGCGCAGCGGCTGCGCGCGGCGCCACCGGATTCGGCCTGGCAAGCGCAGCGCAACCAGTTGTGCGGCGAGGCCCTGGCGGCGTTCTTGGAAGTGGCGGACCAATTGCCGCCGGCGCGCTATGTGCGCGGCGCGCCACGGCCGCCGCTTGTGAACTATGGCGAAGTGGCGGTGAGCGTGCGGCCAGAACTGGTGCTCCGCGCCGCCGACCGGCGCGGCGCGCCAACCGTGGGCGCGCTCAAGCTCTACTTCTCGAAGACGGCGCCGCTAAGCGATGCGGCGGGGGGCTTCATCGCGGCTGCCGTGGCCGACTTTGCCGAGCAATCGCTGGCGCTGGACGCGGCGGTTGACCCCAAGCTGTGCTTGGCGCTCGATGTCTTCGCGCGGCGCCTGTACCGGGCGAGTCGCCAGCGCGCGCAGCGGCGGCAAGACCTGATCGCGGCGTGCGACGAAATCGCCCGAGCGTGGACGGCGGCGTAAGCGCGGCGGCTCACGGCATGCGCGAGCGGACGATCTGCTCCAACCGGTCGACAACCTCGTCGATCGAGAGGCCATCGGTCGAAACGTGGATGGCGTCGACCGCCGGCACGAGCGGCCCCACCTCGCGAGCGCGGTCGCTCTCGTCGCGGGCGTTTTGCTGGTTGAGCACCTCCGCGAGCGTGGTCTGCTCGCCACGGCGCGACAGATCTTCCCATCGGCGGCGAGCGCGCTCTTCGGGCGAAGCGGTGAGAAAGATTTTGCAGGCGGCATCCGGAAAGACGACCGTGCCTTGGTCGCGTCCCTCGGTGACGATGCTGCGGCCGGCGCCGATCTGTTGTTGCAGCTCGACGAGTCTTGCCCGCACGCCAGGGTTGTTGGCGGCGTGGCGAGTGACGACGGTGATGGCGGGGGTGCGGATCAGGCTGGAGACATCGCGGCCATCGACGGCGATGCGTTCGCCGTGGGTTTCGATGGTCAGCGCTTGTGCAAGCTCTACCAGACGCTGCGGCTGATCCCAAGGCAAGCCGCGCTCGGCGGCGGCCCAGGCGACGGCGCGATACATGGCGCCGGTGTCAAGAAACTCAAAGCCGAGGCGCTGGGCCAAGCGGCGGGCGACGGTCGACTTGCCCGCGCCGGCCGGCCCATCCATGGTCACGATCATCGCGCGTTTTCGCCCTGTGACTGTTCGTGGCTGCTCCACTCGACTTCGATCACCACGAGTTCGAAGCTGGAGAAGTCTACCAAAACCTGATCGCCGGCGGCATGGAGCATGACAATCGTGCCACCATCAAAATCAACCTGCGTGGCGCGGGCGACGGGACGGAAACAGCGCAGCTTGACGCGGCCAGCCTTGCCCGCGGTCTCCAACAGGACCGCGCGAAAGCCGCGGGCGCCATCTTCGCGGGCGAGCGGGCGCCAATCGACGGCCAGCACGTGCGCGCCGTCGATGTGAAAGAACCAGCCGTGGCTGGGCGCGGCGCTATTGGCGACAACCGGTCGGGAGGGAAGTTCGCCCAACAAGAACTGCTCGCTGGCGCCGGCGATGCTGGGCAGTTCGACGCCAATGGCCAGCCGAAAGTCGCGGCGGGCCTCGTTGCCGGCAATGAGGAGAGTATCGAGCATGCGCTCGCTGGCGCGGCGGTGGTATGGCAGACCGCCGGTGAGGATGGCGGTGCGAGCGCGATCGTCGCGGATTTCCAGGAAGTGCGGCGCCTCGATGCGCTTGAGCGTGGTTGGCTGCGCGGTCTGGTGGACACTGCGATAGAGGTCGGCCATCTCGTTGGCCCAGGCAAAGCGGCAGGCGTAATAGCTGCTCCAGGGATTGGCGGCGGGGAGGACAACGGGATCGAGATGGATATCGATCTCCAGCCAGCGCTGGCCGCGAACGAGTCGAAAAGTTTGCTGGTAACTGGCCTGCGTGGCGCCTTCGCGATCGACCAACCGGCCGCGGACGACGAATTCTCCCACGGGGGGACCGGGTTGGGTGATCTGCCACTCATCGGCGACCATTACCGAATAGCTGGCGGGCTCCTCGCCGCGCCACACGTCGCCCGTCGGCGACGCCGCGCCGGGCGTACGCAGCGCGAGTTGTTGCGAAATGCGGTTGGCGCGGCGTTTGAAATCGCGAAACGAGCGGACAGCGCCGGTGACGGGATCGAGCATCACCTCGATATGTTCGTTGGCCAGCTTGTGTTCCGCCGCCATCGGCGTGGGAGGTTTTTTCCGCGAAGGTTGGGACGGGCCGGCCGGAGCGACGACGGCGAAGCCCAGCGGCGGCACGGCGACGTGCGTGTCGCCGACGATGGCGATGCCTTCTTGCGCAAAGGGGTTGGCAATGAGTGTCGCGCCTCCCTCCCCTGCCCTGTCGGTCAGGCGCAACGCTTGGGCCAGTTGGTGGATGGGAGAGGTGGCGGCGACTTGCGCATCGCCGCTGGCCAGTGTGGCCAGCGCCGCCAACCGGCGCTCGGCGCGCGATGCGGCATCGGCGCGCGCGGCAAGCATGCAGCGCGAGATGGGATCGCTATCGCCACGCGCGACGGCTTGCTGCAAGTAGGGAGCGCGATAGTCGTCTGGCTCGAACTTGTTCATTCGGCCAGGGGAGTCGGTCTTTTCAAAATACTCGTCGAGGGTGACGAAGCGGCCGAGGATGGGAGCGTAGCGATGGATGCGGCGCAGGTCTTCGAACCAGTCGTTGGTTTCGCCAGCCCAATGGATGAAGGCGACCGTGGCGATGTGATCCAGGTCCATCGTTTCCGACAGTCGCGAGGGGAGCCCCAAGAAGCTTTCGACGCGGCGCACGTCGATCGGCATGCGGCCGAAGGCGTCGATGGCGCTGCCGTCGAGCCCTTGCCAGCGGGTTTTGCTCTGGCCGACCGCGGGGAAGACGCCGTCGTCGAAGGTGGCATGGACCGCGCCGATATAGCCGTGCCGTGTGAGCAATAGCGGCAGCGCCGGGGTAAGGCCAAAGCGGCGACGTACATAGACGCGCGGCGTCTTGCCGAGATGCTGCTGGAAGCGCTCGAGGCCTTGGCGGAGGCCGGCATCGATCTGGGCCATCGATTGGTGGGGCGCTTCCTGCTCTGCCAGGTCGCCGCCGACGACCGACGCCGCGGCCGCGGCGCAGGCATCGCGCAGCGCCGCGAGACTGGCCGGATCGGACTCGGCAAGCTGGTCAACGAGTTCGCCGGTGAGATGGATGCTCGGCGCGATGGAGCGCTCTAGCTCGCGGCGCAATGGTTCGCCCAACAAGTGCGGCGCGGTGAGCGAGATATCCAGGAGATACGAATCGACGGGATAAAAGCGCTCGCGGGCCTCGTGCAGCACCTCGAAGCAGCGAGTCAAGTGCTCGCGGGCTGTGGCTTCTTCGCCGGCCATTGTGGCAGCGGCGGCGGCGACAATCTGACCCTCTAAGTGAGGTTCGTCCACGTTGGTCGAATAACGCATTTGTCGGGTGAGCAGTTCGACCATCAAGTAACAGTAGCCGAGCGCAAAAAAGTCGTCGGCCAAGGTATCGGCCAACGGGGTCGATTGCAGTTGGGCGCGCGTCAGGCACTCGGCGGCGGTGGCGGCGCGGTCGGGCAAGGCGTCGACCAACAGGGCGCCTTCGTCGGTCACGCGGGCGGGCCAACCGGTGGCGATGAGGCGGCGGCTGACCTCGGGGAGGAGAAAGAGGCGCCCCTTCACATCGTCGGGGGGGAAGTCTGCCCGAAACCAGCGTGGCATCTTGCGAGCGGCGGCGACCAGAGCGGGATGCCAGGGGGCGACCCAGCCAGAGAGCAGGGTGGCGGCGTCGGCGCCATCGTGATAAAGCGGAAAATCCTCCAGGCTGTGGCAGGGGAGCAGAACGATCAGCTCGGCGAGTTCCATGGAGCAAATGGCCCGGGGAAGGATGCGGACTGGCGGGGGTCGACTCCCGAGTCTAACAAACGGCCGGCCGGTGGGTGGGGTCATGCCGTGCCGACTGGGCGATATTTCACCGCCTGCGCAGCGGTATTGACGGGGGGAGAGAAGGCTTGCCTCCATATGCCAGTTGCCGACCCTTCAGAGGCGCGGTCGCGATGGCTTGGAATGGGTTGGAATAATTGACCCTCTGGCGCGCCGTCAGTACGATGATTTTGGAGTTTGGCGCGGTAAAAACCCTTCTCGAAGGCCTGTTCTTGGGCCGAAGCGCGCTGGGCGCCGTCGCGTTCGGCTCGCCGGACCGATGCCAGGGAACAGAGAGAGAAAAACAGCATGGCTCGGAAGTCAGCGATCTGGGGGATCGATATTGGTCAGTGCGCGCTGAAGGCGCTGCGCTGTAGGCCAGCCGACGAAGACGATCAGGTGTTGGCCGACGCCTTCGACTTCATTGAATACCCCAAGATATTGAGTCAGCCCGAGGCCAATCCCGAAGAACTGATCGCCGAGGCGCTCAAGACTTTTTTGTCTCGCAACAGCGTGCGCGGCGACCGGGTGGCGGTGTCGGTGTCTGGACAGAGCGGCCTGGCGCGATTCATCAAGTTGCCGCCGGTGGAATCGAAGAAGATTCCGGACATTGTGAAATACGAAGCGCGGCAGCAGATCCCGTTTGCGCTAGAAGATGTGGTTTGGGATTATCAGCAGATGCCCGGCGGCAGCGTGGAAGAAGGCTTCGCGCTGGAGACGGAGGTGGGCCTGTTTGCGATGAAGCGCGATCAGGTGTTTCGCGCGCTGAAGCCGTTTGACGCGGCGGGGATCGAGGTCGACTACATCCAACTGGCGCCGTTGGCCTTGTACAACTTTGTGGCGTTCGACCAGATGCAGGATCTGCCGCCGGCGGATCAATACGATCCGGACACGCCGCCCCCTTCGGTAGTGGTGCTGTCGCTGGGGACCGACACCACCGACCTGGTGGTGACCAACGGCTATCGCGTGTGGCAGCGCAGCGTGCCGGTGGGTGGCAACCACTTTACGCGGGCGCTGACCAAAGAGTTGAAACTCACGTTCGCCAAGGCGGAGCATCTGAAGCGCAACTCCGGGCAATCGGAGAACGCCAAGGCGATCTTTCAGGCCATGCGACCGGTGTTCAACGACTTGCTCACGGAGGTGCAGCGCTCGCTGGGATACTTCAGCAGCATTGATCGGCGGGCCAAGATTGGCCGCATCGTGGGGCTGGGGAACGCGATGAAGCTGCCGGGGCTGCAACGCTATTTGCAGCAAAACCTGAATATTGAAGTGCAGAAGCTCGATAAATTCCGCGGTCTCGCCGGGGCCGACGTGACCGACGCACCGGCGTTCAAAGACAACTTGCTGGCGTTTGGCACGTGCTACGGCCTGGCGCTGCAGGGACTGCGCGAGACGAAGATTCGCACGAATCTATTGCCCCCCGAGCTGGCGAAAGACCGCCTGATTCGCGACAAAAAGCCGTGGGCCGTGGCAGCCGCGGCGGTGTTGCTGCTGGGCATGACGGTGAACACGTTTGGCCATCGGTCGAGTTGGGCCAGCGCGCAACTCGAAGGCTACTTCGCCGGGCCCAAGTCGGAGGCGGAGTCGGTGGCATCGCAGGCCTCGCAATACAGTTCGTCGTATGAAGAGGCCAAAACGCAGTTGCAAAATGTGACTGACGTGGGCAACCGGCTGGTGAACAGCGTCACGGGACGCACCAAATGGCTGGAGCTAATGACGGCGATCGACGCGGCGATTCCGCGCGACGCGGCGGCGAAAGACAAGGGACTGGCAAAGCTCAACGAGCGCGACGAGGTGCATGTCGAATCGATCGAGTGCGCGCAAGTTCCTGAGTTGAGCGGCTGGTGGGGAGTGGTGCAGCCGTGGTGGAAACCGGTAGCGACGCCGAAACCGGCGGCCGATCCGGCGGCGACGGACGGAAGCGCCGAGGGCGCGGCGCCCGTTGAAGGGGCGCCCGCCGAGGAAGCGCCGGCGGCCGATGCCATGGTCGATCCGACCGCAGATCCGGCCGCGACTGATCCCGCGGCCGATCCCGGTCCAGCGGGGCCGGGCTGGATATTCGAGATCAAGGGATACCACTACCACAACAAGGAGGAAGACACCGAAAACGAAGGTCCGGCGTACTTACGCAAGACGCTGCTCAAGAACCTGCTGGAGCAGAAGGTGACGCTGCCCGGTCCGGACGGCAAACCGCGTGAAACGACGTTGGCCGAGCTAGGAATCAGTTATCCGGTGTTGATCAATCCGGGGCAGATTCACCGCCATGCGTTGAGCGAGAAAGAGGGGCCGGCGCCGATCCATGTGCAGGCGGAGGTGGGCGACGTGCGGCGTTTTGACTTTGTGGTGCAGTTTTGTTGGCGCGATCCGGCGCTGACGGCGGCCGCCGCGACTGAAGAGACCGACACACTGAGCGGCGGATTTTAGGAGCCAGCCAACATGGACAAAATCAAACCGTATTTGGCGCTGCTCAAGAAGCACCATTTTTGGCTGCTGGCGATCGTGGTTGTGGCGCTCTCGGGTTATGCCTGGTACGCCGGCACGGGGGCGTATGTCACGCAATTTGAGGCGAATCGCGGGCAGATCAACAGCGCTTTCAGCACGATTCAAACGCACGCCAACGCGCAGAACCCGCCAAATCAAGCGTTTGCCGATAGCGTGAAAGAGAGCCAGCAGAAGCAGGTGAAGAGCACGCTGGCGGCCTGGCAGATTCTTTACGATCAACAGAAAGACCTGCTCACCTGGCCCGACCATGCGAAAGAGATGGCCACGTTGCCGAAAGACGCCGAGGCGTCTGACGCGACGCGCCGGTACTACATGCAGTACTTCGCGCAGAATGTGTTTCAGCCGCTGTTCCAGATTGTCGATCCGCTGCGCGAGGCGGCCGAGCCCGCGGGCAAAGAACCGGCGGCTCCTGCCGCAGCGCCCGCCGCGGCTCCCGCGCCGGCGCGAGCTGGCGGCGGCAGCATGCCACGGCGCGGAATGGCCATTGGCGGCGCGCGACCTGGCGGAATGGGCGCGGGAGCGCGGCCCGGAGGAATGGGAGCGGGAGCGCCGGCCGCGGCTGGGCAATCGACCGGGCCGAAGATGCTGGGCATCGTCGATTTTCCGCTCGCGGACCAAACCGCGATTTTGGATCGCTACAACTGGGGAGGCGTCATTCCATCGACGGCGCATGTGCGCGTGGCGCAAGAAGATTATTGGCTGTACAAGTCGCTGTTCGAGGTGATCGCCAATACGAACAAGAGCGCGGGCGCCACGAATCAGAGAACCGCGGCGGTCAAGAAGATCGACAAGATCTTGCTGGCCCAGGAGGCGCTCACCCAATCGCCGCCGGCCCTGGAAGGCCTGAGCAAAGAGATTCTGGGACAAGTCGATACGTCGTCGCTCCCGAAAGGCGCGAGCGCCAAATCGACCGATGAAGAACTGTTGAATGGCCGCTATATCGATCCGGCGTCGAACACTCCCAGCCCGGCGATGCCCGCCGGGGAATATCGGTTGGTGCCGGTGATCCTGCGGTTGACGATGGACGAACGGCGGATCCCGAACCTGCTGGTGGCGTGCGCCAATTCGCGTTTGCCGATTGAAGTGCGTCAGGTGAGCTACAACCCGGGCACGAGCCTGTCGTCGAGCGGGGGAAGTTCGATGCCGCGCAGCGGAGGTATGGGAGGCGGCATGGGTGGCATGCGCCCCGCGATGCCGGCCACACCGGCGGCGCGACCGAGCAGCGGCAGCAGCGAGGTGAAAACTGAAGCGAATATGTACGACGTGCCGGTGGAAGTGCGCGGCGTGGTGTATTTGTTTAATCCGCCAGACGCGGCGTCGCTGGGAGTCGAGGTCGCGCCCGAGGCGGCGGCTGATGGCGCGGCGCCCGATGCTGGGACAACCGACGGCGCTGCCGTAGAAGGCGCCCCAGCGGATGCGGCGACGCCGCCCACGGCGGAACCTGCCGCGGAACCAGCGCCTGATGCCGCCGCGCCCGATGCGGCGGCGCCAGCCACTGAGCCGCCCGCAGGCGATGCCGCGCCCGTTGAAGCAGCGCCGGCA
>JAIBBY010000075.1 GCA_019694455.1 Pirellulales bacterium | reverse complement strand
GAACTTGGCCGCCGCCAGGCGACTGAGGCCGGCCGAGACGAGGGTCACGATCTGACGTTTCTTTTCGTCGTCGAGAGCGGGCGGTCGTGGCATGGTGAAACTCGCTGCGGCCGAGTCATGGACATGCGAAACAGTGAACATCAGTACATTAGCAAATAGTTGGCCCAAAAAGCAACGAAAATTTTGGGAAGAGGGAAGAAAAAAACCGCCGAGACGCAGAGGCGCGGAGAGGGGAGGGAGCAGGTGATAAGTGGAGCAGTGGAGCAGGTGAGGCAGCGCGGTGGCTGCGGCACGGTGGGGCGCGGGGGAAACAGCGAACTGAATTGCAACGAAAACACGAAAACAGGGGGGTGGACTCCGATAACCCCTCTCCGACAACGAATGCGAAGCGGGATTCTGTTTTTCAAAACGCTTGATGTGTCACGGCTTGCGCCGCGGCACTCGCGCGGGAGAGGCGAAAGGGTTTTCGGAGTTTTCGGAATGGAGTGGCGATTCGTGGCCAGTGGCGAGAAGCAGGACGAACCGCCGAGACGCGGAGGAAGGAGAGAAAACGTGCCGCGGCCCTTAAGCTGGCGAACCGCGGCTGTGGGATCGCCAGCGGACCAGCGGCAGCGCTAGCGCGGCGAAGAGGGCCAGCGCCAGCGACGCCGGCTCGGGAATCGTATAGATGAAGGGCTGGTCATTGTATTCGCCGACGATGCGGTTGCCCGAGATGCCGTTGAAGTGATGGCCCCCCATGAATTCCAACTCGACATCAAAGGGATGTGTATAGGTCGAGCCGTCGTGGATAAAACTGGCGATGAGCGCACCAGCATTAGCGCTGGTGTAGCCCACGATGTTGTCGCCGTCGATGCCGTAGGCGATTGTGGAACCGGCCCCCATGAACAGCGGGTCGTCCAGCGTGGTGTAGGTCGTGCCATCGAAGAGGAAACCGTGGAATATCCCCTGGTTGTCCGTATAATTACCCACGATTTGATTGCCATCGATTTGGCGCGGCCGCGTACTGCTAGCTCCCGGAAAAGCAATCGTGGTATACGAAGTCCCATTGAAAAGAAAACCATGAGACTTATTCGACGCGTCGATATATTGGCCCACGATGTTATTTCCATCAATCCCCCAAGCGTTTGTGCCGTTGACGCCCAAGGGATGGCTAATCGTGGTATATGTGCTGCCGTCGTAGAGAAATCCGCGTCCGCCTTGCAATCCCGCCGTGTACCAGCCGACGATCTTGTTGCCTGATATATCGTGTGCGGCTGTTGAGCCGCCGCCGGGCGGCTGGATGACCTTATAGGTGTTGCCGTCGTAGAGGAACCCTTGCTGACCGAACGACTCGCCGACGACATATTTGCCTTCCACACCATAGGCGATGCCGCCCGAAGAGCCAAAAGGCTTTAGAAACTGGATGCTGCCAGCGTGGGCCAGCGGAGCGCCAACGGCGCCGGCGATCAGCGCCAGAGAGAGGGCCCAAGGAGACAATCGCATTAGCCGACCTCCGCGACGAGAAAAAGACACTCGCGGGGCGACGAACGAAAAAAACGCCCGCGCCCCATGACGTCCTAGCGCTCGGCGGCTAGCCTACGGCGCCGGCGGTGGGGGTTCAAGCGCGCGGGGAAGAAAACCGCAGAGGCGCGGAGACGCGGAGGGGGGAGAATAGTGGCAAGAGAAAGCCCCCTCATCCGGCCTATCGGCCACCTTCTCCCCCTGCTGCGCTTCGCTGCGCGGGGGCGAAGGCCGAAGTCGGCTCGCGCGTAGTTCGGCATGTCCACGCCGAAGCGTGGACATGGCACGCAGTTAGGGCGAAGAAGAACGCAAGAAAAATGCCCCCCTCACCGCGACCTGCGGTCGCTGCCTCTCCCCCTACTGCGCTTCGCTGCGTGGGGGCGAGGCGGAAGAGAGGGAGCGAAGCCTAGGGCGTCGCCCTAGGGATTCGTGACACGGACAATGCGTACCTGGGGTGGCGCTAGCGCTGACGCCAGGCTACGGTGCTTGCTTCGCTGCGCGAGGGGCGAGGCGGAAGAGGAGACGAACCGCAGAGACGCGGAGGCGCAGAGGGGGAATTGTGGGGAGGAAGAAGAAACACAAAGCCGCCAAGGCGCAGAGGAGGGGGGAGAATGGCTGGTGGTTAGGAAAGACCGAGCAAGAGGCTGGGGATTAGGCATGCGCGGGGCGGGGGCAATCGGGTAGATTCAAGCGAGCACCGCTGTTTGAATCTTCATTGCGCGATCTGTTATGCCCGAGCGTTATGCCATCGAGATTGCCGGGGTCAGTCATCGCTATGGTCAGCGACTGGCGCTGGCCGATCTGTCGCTGGCGATCGAGCCGGGGGAGATCTTTTGTCTGCTGGGGCCTAACGGCAGCGGCAAGACGACGTTGTTTCGGCTGGTGTCGACGCTCGTGCCGCTGCGCGCGGGCGCGATTCGCGTGTTCGGCCATGATGTGACGACCGAGGCGGCACGGGTGCGGCAGTCGATTGGCGTGGTGTTCCAGTCACCGAGCGTCGACAAAAAGCTGACGGTCGAGGAGAACATTCGCTATCGCGGCGAACTGTATGGCCTGACCGGCGCCGCGCTGCGCGAGCGGGCGGGCGAGATGATGCGGCGGCTGGGCATTGCCGATCGGGCGCGCGATCGCGTGGAGACTTTGTCGGGGGGGCTGAAGCGGCGCGTGGAGTTGGCGGGGGGCCTGTTGCATCGGCCGCGCGTGCTGCTGTTGGACGAGCCGAGCACGGGACTGGACCCGGCGGCGCGGAGCGAGATGTGGAGCTATCTCGGTTCGCTGGCGCGAGAGCAGGGAGTGACCATCGTGGCGACGACGCACCTGCTGGAAGAGGCGGAACGCGCCGACCGCATCGCCATTTTGGACGAAGGGAAGCTGGTGGCGCTCGACACGCCCGCCGCGCTCAAGGGGGGGGTGGGGGGCGACACGGTGACGATTGTGACCGCTGACGCGGCCGACCTGGCGCGGCAGATTGGCGAGCGGTTTGAACTGAGCGCGCAGGTGGTCGATGGCGCGGTGCGATTGGAGTTGCCCGAAGGTCACGCCTGGATTGCGCGGCTGGTTGAGGCGTTTCCGGGGCGCGTGCGATCGATCACGTTGAGTCAGCCGACCTTGGAGGACGTGTTCATTCGCAAGACGGGGCGGCGGTTTTGGGGCGAGCGCGAGGAGGCGGCATGAAGCGCGACACGACGCCCGAGAGCATGGCGGAGGAAGCGACCGCGGCGCCAAGCGGCTGGCTGGCGGCGCAAAGCCTGGCGCGGCGCGAGTTGGTGCGATTCTTTCGGCAGCCGAACCGCGTGTTTGGCGCGCTGGGACAACCGATCTTGTTTTGGATCTTCTTTGCCGTGGGTTTGGGACCGAGCTTTCGCGCGCCGGGCGCCGAAGGGGTGAGTTACGGGCAGTTTTTCTTTCCGGGCACGGTGGCCTTGATCGTGCTGTTCACGGCGATCTTCACCACGATCAGCGTGATCGAAGACCGCAAGGAAGGTTTTTTGCAGGGGGTGCTGGTGTCGCCGGCGCCGCGCTGGTCGATGGTGCTGGGCAAGGTGGGGGGCGGGGCGTTGATCGCGCTGTTCGAGGGGGTGTTGTTTTTGGCGCTGGGCTGGGTGATTGGCGTGCGGCCGGCGCCGATCGGCTTTTTGCTGGCGGTGTTGTTTTTGTTTTTGATTGCGCTGGAGCTGACCGCGCTGGGCTTTGTGTTTGCCTGGCGGACCGATTCGACGCAGGGCTATCACGCCGTGATGAGCTTGCTGCTGTTTCCGATGTGGCTGTTGTCGGGGGCGTTCTTTCCGGCAGAGTCGACCTGGCTTGCCTGGATCGTGCGGCTGAATCCGCTGACGTACGGCGTGGCGGGCTTGCGGCGCTTGCTGTATTGGGGGACCGAAAATCCGCCGCTGGCGCCCGGCTTGCCAAACATGGCGGTCTCTTGGACGATGACACTATTGGCGGCCGCGCTGTTTTTTGGCGCCGCCGTGTGGGTCACCACCCGCCCGACCAAGGCCGAGTTGGCCTAAGTGGGCGCGGGCAAGCGCGCCGGGAGCGATGGCTAATGCGATCGGGAATGCTGGCATTTTGGGGATTGGTGCTGCTGTTGTTGGCGGGGTTGATGGGGGTGCGGCAGTATCAGCACCGTTCGCCCCGCCAGCAGGCGGCGGCCGCCGCCGCGACCGCCGAGCGCCGCGTGGTCGATTTTTCGCTCACCGAGCGCAGCGGCCGCACCATCACCAGCGACGATCTGGCGGGCAAGGTGTGGGTGGCCGGGTTCTTCTTTTCCAACTGCCCCGGCGTGTGCCTCAAGCTCAATCAGGCGATGGCGCAGTTGCAAAAAGAGACGGCCGACACCGACGTGCAGTTGGTGAGCATCACGGTCGATCCAGAGCACGACACGCCCGAGCGGCTGACCGAGTACGCTGTGCGCTTCAACGCCGATCCGGATCGCTGGTGGTTTTTGACCGGTCCGATGCCGGAGATACAGCGCTTGGCCGAGGAGAGCTTTGCGGTGTCGGCCATGCCGGGGACGCATAGCGAGCGGTTGATGATTATCGACCGCACGGGGCGGGTGCGGGCGAGTTTTCGGGGCAGCGAGGAGGCGCAGATCGTGGAGCTGAAGCACAAGCTGGCCGACATCGTGAAGGAGTCGACTTGAGCCCCCTGCCGCTGGCGCAAGGTTGGGTGGAGCAGTTGCCGGCGCTGAACGCCAGTTTGAACTTGTTGGCCACCGTACTGCTGGTGACGGGCTACGTGCTGATCCGGCAACATCGCGAGGCGGCGCACAAACGGGCGATGCTGGCCGCGTTTGGGGTGTCGACCGTGTTCTTGGTTTCGTACCTCATTTATCACAACGCGGCGGGGCATGTGCGGTTCACTGGGCCGCAGCCGGCGCGCACGATTTATCTGGTGATCTTGCTGACGCATATCGTGCTAGCGGCGCTGGTGCCGTTTCTGGCGGTCGGCACGATTTATCTTGGGCTGGCGGGCCGCCTGGCGGCGCACCGGCGGCTGGCGCGCTGGACGCTGCCGATCTGGTTGTACGTATCCATTACGGGGGTGGTGGTTTACGTCATGCTGTACCAGCTCTACCCGGCGAGCGGATAAACAGGTAGTATTTTGGTTGCACGCCAAGGTCTTAACGAGGAGGCATCTCGCATGTGCCCGCGCCACGCCAAGTTTTGGAAGCAGGTCGCCGTGATGGCGGCAACTTTGATGTTGCTGTTGGCGTTGGCCCCGCTGGCCGAGGCCTGCCCGCAGTGCCAAAAGGCGCTGGCCGGGTCGAACGGCGGCGTGGGGGGGCGGATCGTGCAGGGCTACATGTGGAGCATCCTGTTCATGCTGAGCATGCCGTTTGTGCTGCTGGGGAGCATGTCGACCTATTTCTATATGCTGGTGCGCCGCGCGCGGCGCGAGCAGGCCGCCGCGCAACTGGCGACCGCTTAATTGCTGGCGGCCTAACCGTAGTGCGCATCGGGCTGATTCGTCACTTTCCGGTTGAACAGCCACTGCCGACCGGCTGGAACACGGCCGCCGACCTGATCGATTGGCTGGCGCGGTACGACCAGTCGAAGGCCATTGTCACCGAGGCCGACCTGGGCGGCGGTGGCTGGCAGGCGTGCCTGGCCAGCGACTTGCCGCGAGCCATGTTCACCGCGCACACGATCTATCGCGGCGAGATCGAGAGCTGCGCGCTGTTGCGTGAACAGGGGTTTGCGAAGTTCAACACCGGCAACCTGCGCCTGCCGGTGTGGGTGTGGCAATGGGTGGTGCGCGCGGCCTGGCTGACGGGGCATCGCTCGCAGCGCGACAGTCGCGAGGAGTTTTTGCGGCGCGTGCTGGCGGCGGCCGACCGGCTGTGCGCGCAAGATTGCGACACGCTGGTGGTCTCGCATGCGGGGATGATGGCGGCACTGAGCGCGGAACTACGGCGCCGCGGATTTGCGGGGCCGAAGCTGCGGATCGCAAAACACGCCACGGTGTATACGTATGAGCGGGGCGTGGGGTGACGCGCACGGCCGGTCGTCGGCGGCGGCTTTGGCGGAACGTCATGCGCGGAGCGTAGCTCAACCTGGCTAGCGCGCTTGACTGGGGGTCAAGCGGTCGGCGGGTTCAGCCTGGGTATGTGCCGAGAGCAATTCCCGCGTATCGCAGGCGCTGCCTGTGGTAGAATTCTGTAAACAACCGCAAGCGGCTGCCCCCATGAAACCGTGCCGCGAGGAGAACACACGATGTCAACTGATGAGCTTCATCTAGACGAACAGACGCTCGCGCGAGCCAGACGCCTGGCGCAGGAAAGAAATGTTTCCGTCGCAGCGATCGTGTCCGAGGCGATCGAGCGGTTTTCGATCGCGCCGAGCGAACCTTCGCACGGCAAAGACATCATCGGCGCGTTTTCTGACTGCGCCGAACTGTTGGACAAAATCGTCGAAGAAGCCTACCAAGCCCGCGAGCGGTACCCGCTTCGGCAGAAGTCCGAATGAAGCGGTCCATTCTCGACACCGATATCTTCTCGGAAGTCATCAAGGGGCGAAATGCCGCTGTGGCCGCCACGGCCAAGAACTACCGCGCGGCATTTACTCAGTTCACGATCTCGGCCATCACGGTGATGGAAATCGTGCAAGGGCTGCACAAGAAGGGGCCGGCGTCCAGCATCCAGCAATTTCTGGAATTGGCGGACGCCTCGGAGATTCTCGACTTCGATCGGCCGGCTGCCGAGCTGGCGGGCCGCATCTTTGCCGACCTGGAGCGAACCGGGCAGCCGATTGGCCGCGCCGATCCGATGATCGCCGGCATCGCCCTGCATCACGGTCTGGTGCTGGTCACGGCGAACACCAACCACTTCCAGCGCATCTCCGAGCTGCGCTATCCGTTGCAACTAGAGAACTGGCGGGAAGCCCCGGCAATCTCTTGATGCTCTGAGCCGTGGTTGGCTTGCAACGGCAAGGGCGGCCGTCCGATCGTGATGCGCGCCACAAGGTGTTGCGTGTTGCGGCGCCGCCGGCGGTCGCGGAGCGGAGTTGCGGATCGCAAAACACGCCACGGTGTACACCTACGAGAGGAGCGGGGGTGAGGGCGCGGGGAGGCTGCAAAGTTGCCCTGCTGGGACGGGGATTCGCGGATTGGCAGGCCGGCTTGCGAAGGCTTCCGCGAGCGCTTCCAAATTTGCTAGACATTGGGTGGGCATATCGCTAGAGTGGTCGGCAATCGGGGCGCGATCCCGAGCCGACGCCAGAATTCGGAGGGGCGGCGTCGGAACAGGATCGGCACAAACGCCGTGTCGAGCCCCCTTCACACTTGAGCCATAGCTAATGAGCGAACTGCGGCTGCCGGCCCGTTGGTCGCCGCTTGGCTCGCCTCGCGTGCGCTAACGTTCGGCGCTCTTCTCGCGCTCACCGCTATTGGCCCTTGCGCCTGGCGGCCCGTTGATGATTTCAACCGGCCGCTGGCTACCTCTGGGCAGCGCGATCGCGCGAACACAGATTTTTTCTGGCCGTCGATGTTTTGATCGATGCGCCAAGGTCTCACAGTCTCCATCGAGGATTATGTTATGAAATCCACTACTTCCGTATCGAGCAGGCCGTACTTGTTGGAATTGCGCCCTTGGCGCGGCATTGCCCGCAGCCTGGTTTTTGTCGCTGGCTTGCTTGTCTGGCAATGGTCTGCCGACCACTGCGTCGCCAATCCTTGGGTCCCCATCGTCAACCCGGTGACCCCCGATGTCGGCAACACGGTGCCGCCGCCGAAGCTCGTGCCGGGCAAAGATTTTTCCGACATTCGCGATCGCGACGCGGCGGGCGTCTTCGATCTGGAGCAGGTCGTCGCTTGGGACGGCAGCGGCGGCGTGCGCGATTCGTTCGACTACAGCGGCAGCCGGACGTTTTATCCGCCAGACACCGGAGTGGACGGAATTTCCGCCGGCGGCGACGCGCTGTTTCAGGCTTTGCGCGACGATCAATCGGCGCTGTTGTTTTCGGCGGAGGGGGATTCGCGGGTGCTTTATGTTCGGCCGACGAGCAACCCCAACGCCACGCCCGGCTTTGGCGTGTGGGCCACCGCCACCGATCTTGACGCGACCAACCCGCCGATCGATGTGGACGGCCTGGAGGTTTGGGGGGGCGACAACAACGACGACACCGACCGCTACTCGCTGGCGGGCGATCCGTTCGCGCAATTTCCCGCTGCGCCGCAGAAGGTGGCGATCTGGAACTACAACGTAGGATCGGGCACGAGCGTTGCGCACACCTTCACCACTCATCTGGCCGCCGCCATGGACTTGCAATACGGCGGCATCGGCGAGGGAGGCGCCTTGTGGAGTCAACTGGTCGAGCAGATGGATGTGGACGCCATCATGACTTATGGAAAGCAGGTCACCTTCAGTATTCGGCCGATTGATTTGAGCCAGATTGATCCGGCGCTACCCAACTTGGACGGCGGCGAGATCTTTCTCTACGACGACGCGACCAGCCCGACGAAGTTTTTGATTCAAGGCGGCTACACCTGGGACACGGCGCTGGACGTCAAGGGAACCTTTGGCACGACGACGGAAAATATCGACGCGCTAGAAGCGGTGTCGGTGCCGGAACCGGGGGGCCTGACCTTGCTGGTGGCGGGAGCGCTGGGGCTATTTTGGTATTCGCGGCGACGGTGAGAGACGGTGAGACGGCGCTAGCGCTGCATCACAATGCGTACCTGGGGCGGCGCTGCGCTGGCCCCAGGCTACGGTGCGGGGATGGCGCATGGCCGAACGCGTTGCGGTCGCCGCAGTCGTATGCCCTCGCGCGGTTCTCCACGCGGCGGTGCGATGCCGCGCGAGGGCCTGCTTTTGGTCCACGCGGCAATATCGCGAGCGTCGGGCGCGAGTTGTGCTAACATGCCGCACGAGGGGCGGGGGATGTTGGCACTTACTCACTGGGGGTGTAGGCGATGTGGCTTTTCACCAGGTACGGTTTTTATAGCGCGGTGTGCGCGCGGCAAGGCAACGGCGGAGATTGCGAGCCGATCGACGTCGACACGATCATGGTGCGCGCGCGGCGCAAGGAGCATCTGACGGCGCTACAAGCGCGGTTTGCCGAACTGCTGGGGGGGCAGGAGATTCGCGAGTATGTCGGCACCGACTACGCCTACCGCTGGTTTGTGCCCAAGGAAACTTGGACCACGGTGGTGACGGAACTGACGCGCGAGTTGGACTACAGCAACTTCAAGTCGGAGGTGGCGCGTCACCTGGGGCGCGCGGGGGCGGAATACGAAGACGCGCTGCACGACGTATGGAGCGTGATGTACCGCTTGCAGAGGTGACGGAGGGCTTCAGCGAGGGGTTTTTTCGCTGGCCTCCCCCCCCTCGGGCAGCCAGTGGTCGCGGGCGCTGGCCGGGTCCCAAAAGGTGTCGAAGCCCATCCACAGGCTGCGGGCGTAGCGAAAGAACCAGAGCGGGAAGAGCACGCAAAACGCCGTCAGCGCCCAGATCATGCGGTCGGGCGAAAAGTCGAACGCGAAGAAGCCGATGAAAAAGCTGGCCGTGACGATCAAGGCGGTCAGCCCGTAGTTGAAGTAGATCGAGCCGAGAAAGTAGCCCGGCTCGCGCTGGAACTGATAGCCGCAAAAGTCGCAGCCGGCGCGCATGCGGAACCAGCCGTCGAACAGCTTGCCACGGCCGCAGATGGGGCAGCGCAGGCGCAGCGCGCGGAGGATGGTACGCGGGTAGCTGCGCTTGGCGTGCGGGTCGGCGGTGGGGGGGGTAGTCATCGCGGGCAAGAGTTGGCGGGGAATCGGGCGTTGAGCCGGGAGAAAGGTCAGCGTACGATTTTGACTCGCGGGGAGCTATCCCTTGGCGTGGCAGTCAATAACCGGCGGCGGCGAGACGAATGCAGTTCATTGGGCGCGTGTTGCAGATGGTGGGATTGGGGTTGCCGCCGCTGTCGATCGTTTTGCAGCTTCAACAGACGATCGACGTGCGCACCATGCTGGTGATGCTGGTGTCGGGGGTCTGCGCCTTCTACCTGGGGCGGATCGTCGAGGGATACGCCGCCAAGTAGCGCGGTCAAGCGGGCGTCTGAATGTCCGGCAGTGTCCACCGGCGACGTGGAGCGCTGTTCCGCTAAACCGCGTGCGGGTCTATATTTGCGGTTAGCCGCGTTGACCCTTTGGCAGGCGCCGCAAGGATATGGCTACTGTGGCGAAGCGCTTGCCGAGCGGCGGCGCGCGCGACGGAGCGAACGCACGGACCATATTCATCCAGGCGCGGCCATTGAACTGGCAGCCAGCGTTTGGCTGGCGCTGTCAGTCTGCCGCTGGTCGGCCGGGCTCAGGGACCGCTCGGAGCGGAGTAGATCGGGAGCATGACTCGAGAAGAAAAACGCTCGGGACCGATGCTCAGCGGCGCAGCGGGCCGTTGCTTTTGCTGGGCCGCCGCGCTGGCGGCGCTGGTGACCTGCCTGACGGCGAGCGGCGCCAGGGGGCAGTTTCAGATCTCGAACCGCTATGAGCTATCGGAAGCGGTCTACCTCGACGAGATCGACAACGCGGGCAAGACGCATCTGACGCAGTTCAACACGCTTTTGGAAGCGGGCCAGTGGGGCGAAGCGCTGGACGCCTTGCGCCAGCTTGACGAATCGAACGGCGACCGGCTGATCGACGTTGGCGAGCGGCGCTACATCAGCGTGAGCGACTATTGCCAGCAGCGACTTTGCGCGGCGCCCGCCGAGGCGCTGGAATTGTATCGACAAGCGGCCGACCCGATTGCGCGGGCGTGGTGGGAACAAGGCCAGGCGGCGCGCGACGAGGCGCTGCTGTGGAAGGTGGTGGAGGAGACTTTTGCCAGCCGCTCGACCGACGACGCGCTGGCGCTGTTGGGCGAGTTGGCGCTGGAGCGCGGCGACCATAGCGGCGCGCGGCGGGCATGGCAGATGATTCTGCCGACCGCCGAGCGGGTGGGGGCGGCGACGGCGAACAGCGTGGTCGACACGCTGCTGGTTTACCCCGATACCGAGCTATCGAAGGCCGAGATCAACGCGCGGCTGGTGCTGGTATCGATATTGGAAGGGCGCGCCGAGCGGGCGCAGCGCGAGTTGACCGACTACCGCGCGCGGTATGGCGACGCCGCCGGCGTATTGGCGGGGCGGCAAGGCAAGTTCGCCGATTTGCTGGAGGCGACACTGGCCGCCAGCAGCGCCTGGTCGGCCGAGCCGGTCGGCGGCGACTGGCCGACGTTCGCCGGCAACGCGCGGCGCAGCCGAGTGGCGCGGCACGCGGTCGACCTGGGCGCCAAGGCGTGGCAGGCGCCGCTGACGGAAGTGGCGGCGAGCGAGGTGATGGTGCTCTCGACCGGGCCGATGGTGCGGCGCGTGACCGCCACGCGGCCCGTGATCGGCAAGCAGCACAGGCTGTTGAGCTATCATCCGCTGGTGGTGGATGACCTGGTGCTGGTCAACACCAGCGACCAGATCATGGCCTACGAGCTGGCGACGGGAAAGCCGGCCTGGGGCTCCGAAGATGGCGTGATCCATCGCGACTCGACGCCCAACAGTCCGCTGCGGCGGTCATTCTACAACACGCAGTCGATCGTTCCGCGCTATTCGATGACCGCCGACCGACATCGGCTGTACGCGCGGCTGGGTTCGCCGCTCACCTCCACGGTGAGCGATCCGGTCAGCGACGAGCGGCGCGGCTATCTGGCGTGCCTGGATTTGCAGGCGCAGGGGCGGTTGTTGTGGAAGATTTTTCCGGAGGAGGAGAAGTTCGCCTTCGAGGGGGCGCCGGTCGTCGCCGGCGACAAGCTGTATGTGGCGCTGCGCCGCAGCGACGTGCGCCCGCAGGCGCATGTGGCCTGTTACGACGCCGACACGGGGCGGCAGCTTTGGCGGCGGTATGTCGCTTCGGCCGAGACCACGGCGCGCGGACAGATGGACGAGGCGACCAGCAACCTGCTCACGCTCGACGGCGAGTTTTTGTATCTCAACACCAACCTGGGGGCGGTGGCCAAACTGTCGACGCGCGATGGGCATTTGGAATGGGCGCGCGTGTACCGGCAGCAACAGGTGGGAGACCTGAGCCAGCCCCACACCTATCTGCAGCGCGATCTGACGCCGTGCGTGATTGACGAGGGGCGCGTGTTCGCCGCGCCGTCGGACAGCGAACGCATTTACGCCTTGAGCGCCGAGACCGGCGCGCTGCTCTGGGACACGCGCTACACGCCCGACGCGATCCACCTGCTGGGGGTGGCGGCGGGATCGCTGGTGGCCAGCGGCGAGCGGCTGTATTGGATCGACGTGGAAAGCGGCAAGCTGGTGCGCGGCTGGCCCGACGGCGAATCGCCGCGCGGGTTTGGCCGCGGGGTATTGGCGGGGAGCCTGATCTATTGGCCCACGCGGACCGCGATCTTTGAGTTCGATCAGGCCAGCGGCGAGTTGCGGCGCAGCATCGACCTGCGCGGCCGCGACGAGACGGCCACGGGCGGCAACCTGCTGATCGCCGATCGCCTGCTGTTGATTGCCGGGGCCAACCGTTTGACCGCTTTTGGCGAAGCGAACACGCCGCCCGACGGCGACCGCACCGCCGCGCGCGAGACGCCGGCCGCGGCCGAGCCGGGCAAGTCGCCGTAGTTTTGAGATGCCGTTTTTTTCGCCACCTTTAGACCCCACGGATGATTGCGATGCCTTTCGACAGCGATGTTCAAGCCGTGCAAAAGCTTCATCAGGCGTGCGATCGCATTCGCCACGAACTGAGCAAGGTGATCGTGGGGCAAGAGACCGTGATCGAAGAATTGCTGGTGGCGCTGTTCGCGCGTGGCCACGCCTTGCTGGTGGGCGTGCCGGGGCTGGCCAAGACGCTGATGATTCGCACCCTGGCCGACAGCCTGACGCTCTCGTTCAATCGCATTCAATTCACGCCCGACCTGATGCCGTCGGACATCACCGGCACCGAGGTGATTCAAGAAGATCGCATCTCGGGGACGCGGGCGTTCAAGTTTTTGCCGGGGCCGATCTTCGCCAATGTCATTCTGGCCGATGAGGTGAACCGCACACCGCCCAAGACGCAGGCCGCGCTACTGGAGGCGATGCAAGAGTATCAGGTGACGGTGGGAGGCACGCGGCATCGGTTGGCCGAGCCGTTCTTTGTGCTGGCAACGCAGAACCCGATTGAGCAGGAGGGGACGTATCCCTTGCCCGAGGCGCAGCTTGACCGCTTCATGTTCAACGTGTTTGTCGACTACCCGAGCGAAGACGAAGAGCTGGAGATTGTGCGGCGCACCACGACCGACACGGGGGCCGAGATCGTGCGCACGTTGTCGGCCGAGGAAATTTTGACTTTGCAGATGATCGTGCGCCGCGTGCCGGTGGCCGAGCATGTGATGCGCTACGCGCTGAAGCTGACGCGGCTGACACGGCGCGAGCAGGGAGACGTGCCCGACTTTGTCCGCGACTATGTGAGCTGGGGGGCGGGGCCGCGAGCGAGCCAATACCTGGTGCTGGGGGCCAAGGCGCGGGCGGTGCTGCACGGCCGCTTCTTCGCCGACACGAGCGACGTGCGGGCGGTGGCGCTGCCGGTGCTGCGGCATCGCGTGATGACCAACTTCAACGCCGAGGCCGAGGGGATCGGCCCCGACGACATCATTGAGCGGCTGATCGATTTGATCCCGGCCGACGAACCCGAAGAAGCGGCGCGTGGAAAACTACCAGAAGTATTTAAGTCCGCAGACGCTGGCTAGCATCCAGGGTTTGGAGCTGCGCGCGCGCCTGATCGTGGAGGGCTACGTTTCTGGCGTGCATCACAGCCCTTACCACGGACTGTCCATCGAGTTCGCCGAGCATCGCGAGTATGTGCCCGGCGACGACCTGCGCTACGTGGATTGGAAGGTGTTTGGCAAGACCGACAAGGTGTACCTGAAGCAGTTCGAGACCGAAACGAACCTGGTGACCTATCTGGTGCTCGACACCAGCGAGAGCATGCGCTACCAGAGCAGCGGCGCGGCGCTATCCAAGCTGGAATACGCCAAGACCGCCGCCGCGGCGCTGGCCTACCTGGTGTTGCAGCAGCAAGACTCGATCGGCCTGGCGACCTTCGATAGCGAACTGCGGACGGTGGTGCGCCCCAGCAGCAACTCGTCGCACCTCAAGCAAATTCTGCACGTCATGGAAGAAACTGCCCCGCAGCGCAAGACCGCCACCGGCGCCATCTTGCACGACCTGGCCGAGCGGTTCAAAAAGCGCGGGCTGGTGGTGGTGTTCAGCGATTTGTTCGACAACCTGACGGCCACGCTCGCGGGGCTGAAGCATTTGCGGCACCGGCGGCACGACGTGATTGTGTTTCACGTGCTCGACCCGGCGGAGCTCGATTTTCCGTTCGAGCGGGTGACGCTGTTCAAGGGGATGGAGCAATTGCCGGAGGTGGTGGCCGATCCGCGTTCGATCCGCAAGGCGTACCTGGAGGAGTTTGGCAAGTTTGTGCGGAGCGTGGAGTTGGGTTGCCGGCATCAGCGGATCGACTATGTGCAACTGCGGACCGATCAGCCGCTCGATCTGGCGCTATCGAGTTATTTGGCTTCGAGAATGGCGAAGGCGAAGTAGGGGTTAGGGGTTAGGGAAGAAGCGGAACCGCAGAGACGCAGAGAGGAGAAGGAAAGAAAGGTCGAGAACAGGTGGCAAGCCGAGCACAAGAGGTGAGTTGAGTTCGGCCTTCTCCCGCTGGGAGAAGGTGGCCGAAGGCCGGATGAGGGCGTTTGGACAAGACGAAGACCCCCTCACCCGCGGCCTGCGGCCTTGCCCTCTCCCCCTGCTGCGCGGGGGCGAGGGGGAAGAAAGCGGCTCACGCAGAGACGCCAAGACGCGGGGAGGAGAAGGAAAGAAAGGTCGAGAACAAGTGGCAAGCCGAGCGCAGGAGGTGAGTTGAGTTCGTCCTTCTCCCTCTGGGAGAAGGTGGCCGAAGGCCGGATGAGGGCGTTTGGACAAGACGAAGACCCCCTCACCCTCGGCCTGCGGCCTTGCCCTCTCCCCCTGCTGCGCGGGGGCGAGGGGGAAGAGGAACCGCAGAGGCGCGGAGACGCAGAGAGGAGAAGGAAAGAAAGGTCGAGAACAGGTGGCAAGCCGAGCACAAGAGGTGAGTTGAGTTCGGCCTTCTCCCTCTGGGAGAAGGTGGCCGAAGGCCGGATGAGGGCGCTCGGACAAGACGAAGACCCCCTCACCCTCGGCCTGCGGCCTTGCCCTCTCCCCCTGCTGCGCGGGGGCGAGGGGGAAGAGGAACCGCAGAGGCGCGGAGAC
>JAIBBY010000074.1 GCA_019694455.1 Pirellulales bacterium | reverse complement strand
TGATGGGCGGCGAAGGTTTCGAACGCGGCGCCGTCGTCCGCGCGGTAGGCGCGGATCACCGCGTCGTCGCCGCCGGCGACGAGCAAAAGATTGTTGGGCGAAAACGCCAAGGCGCGCACGGGAAGGTCATGCTTGGGCGCTTCGGCCTGCGCGGCGGCAAGCTGAGCGGTGATGCTGTCGGCGATCGCCGCGGACTTGTCGAAGCTCTCTTTGCGCAAGGGAAGCGTTTGCTCAGCAATTGCCAGCGAGCGCTGCGCCTCGGCGACCGATTTCTCCGCGGAGTTCTTGTTGGCTAGAGCGGCTTGCGCGGCGTCAGCAGCTTCCTTAGCCGCCTTGTCGGCGGCGGCCTTGGCATCGGTGGTGGTTTTGACGGCCGCCTCGGCGGTGACGAAGGCCTGCTCGTCGACGGTCTTTTTCTCCGTGGCCGCGGCGAGCGCGGTTTTCTTCTCTTCAACAAATTTGGCGATCGCCGCTGTCAGCGATTTGGCGCCTTCATTCATGGCGGTGGTGTCGGCGGACAGCTTTTGGGCGGTGTTGTTCGCCGCCGCGAGCGACTGATCGGCTCCCATCGCATCGACAGCGGTCTTGGTGGCCAGCGCCAAGGCGCCGGTGGCAGCGAGCGCGGTGGCCTGAGCGTCGGCGGCGGCTTGGGCCTTGGCGCCGGCGTCGCTGGCCAACGCGACGGCGGTGGTGAGATCGGCGACCAGCTTATCGTTGGCCGACTTGGCGTCGGTAAGGGTCTTGGCCAAGGCGGCCGCGTCGGCGGCGCTTTTGGCGGCGACGGCTTGAGCCTCGGCGGCCGTTTTCGATTTTGCTTCCGCCTCGGCCAGCGCCGCGATCATCTTTTGTTGATTATCGTTGGCGGTTTGCACGGCGGCGGCACGATCGGTCTTGTCCTTTTCCGCGGCGGCGAGCGCCGCCTGTGCGGCGGTGGCATTGCCCTTGGCGACTTCGAGGCGCGTGATCTCCCGTGCCACAAGTTGCTGCAACTTGAAGTCTCCCTTAAACTCGGCAAGTTGTGCGAGATCGCTGGTTTGCCAGAGTCGCACTAGGTTATTGCTCATGGCGGCGGCGATTCGTGCGCCATCGGGTCGGATGGCAAGCGCTGTGACGGGCGCCCCAAGATCGAGTTTGCGGACTTCTCCGCCGGTCGCCAGTTCCCACTGGCGCAATGCGCCGTCGTCGCCAGCGGAAACGATCTGCGTGGTTCCGGGCAGGGATTCGATCGCGGTGACGCGGCCGGCATGTCCGGCCAATCGGCGGTCGGCGCTGAACGTTTCCACGCGCAAACCAGTCTCGGCGGTCGCTGCCAATACGCGATCGGCGAGCGACGCCAGGGCAGTGACTGGCTTCTGAGTCGGCGGCAGCACTTGCAGCGTGGTTGCGGTGGCCAGATCGGCGACGACGATCGCTCCGGTTTCGGTCGCCAACAGCGCCAATCGCCCATCGGCGGAAAGGACAATGTGTTGGGGCTTGCCGGCGACGCCAGTCAAGTCGGCGGCCGTCAGCGCCGCCCCGTCCGCGGCGTTCCACACGCGGAGATGTCCATCGTCGCCAATTGTGCCGAGGTGTCGGCCATCGGCGGTGAGCACCAGGCCGCGCGTCGGCGCCCCGTGCTGCGCGGTGTATCGGCGAGCGCCGTCGGCGGTCGCGATCGCGACAATCGAACCATCCTGGCCGGCAGCGTAGATTGTCGCCGCATCGGCACTGATGGCCAAGCCCGTTGGCGCGGGCGCTGCGGAGAATTGACCTATGACCTTGAGCGGAACGCTGCCCGCAACGGCGCCTTCGAGACTCCAGGTGGTCGCTTTGCCATCTTGTGAAGCGGCGATGATTTGCGGCGCCGATGGATGCCAAACCAGATGTTGAGCGGCGGCTGGCCCGGCGCCGACCAGCGGCGGTTGATCGGCGGTGAGATTCCAAACGCGAATTTGCCCGTCGGCGGCGCTGGTGGCCAGATGATTGCCATCGAGGCTGAAGGCGAGCGCGATCAAGGGAGTGGTATGAGCCGGAAGCGAGCGGATCGGCTGGCCGGTGGCGAGATCAATGATGTGTGCTGCGCCATCGTCGCCGGCATAGGCGAGTCGTTTACCATCGGCGCTTTTAGCAAGCGTTTTGGCAACGGAGGGTAGAGTCATGGGACTACCGGCTGCGCCGGGAAGTCGCCAGGTGATGATCGCGCCGTCGGCGCCACCCGTGATGAGTTGCGCGCCGTCGGCGGATAGCGCCAGTGCGGATAGGGGACTGCCGGCCTGGACGACCGCGACTGTCGCGCTGGACGCGATATCCCAAATGCGCAAGGTCTTGTCTTCGCTGGCGGAGAACAAGCGCGCGCTATCTGGCGAGAAGCGGATGGAATGGATGCTTGCGGCGTGCCCTGCCAATGTGCCGCGCGGCTCGCGCGTGGCGGCGTCGAAGAGGCGAATCGAATTGTCGGCGCCAACCGCCGCCAGCCATTTTTGATCGGAACTGATGGCAAAGTCGTCCAGCGGCGTTTTTTCGACCGCCAGTTCCCAGCGGCGCACATCGCGCGGCCGCTGCCACAACTTCACGGCGCGATAGTCGCCGGAGGCCAGGGTGTAGCCATCAGGACTGAAGGCGAGGCTATGCACGAGATCACGATGGGCCACGCCGGGCTGTTTGTAGAGAACGCCGTCGATGAGGGCCGGATCGGTAAGCTGACAGAGAAAGCGGCCAGTGGGAAGGTGATAGACAAAGACTTGATTCGCGCGACCGCAGGCGGCGAATTGGCCATCCGGCGTGACGGCCACCGCGTAGATGGGATTCACGCCTGCGGGGAGTGGTTGCCAGTTGATGGCGGCCGCGCGATTCTTCACTTCTCCCTTGGCGCCTTGTTGAATCCAAAGCTTGATGAGCCCCAGTTGGTCCGGGGTGAGCGGCACGGCGCCAACCTTGTTATCGGCTGGCGGCATGAGGGGTTCGCTCTGATGGCTGGCCACGAGCAGCAGTGTGCTTTCGTCAGGCTTGCCGGGTTCGACGGCCGCGCCGCTGGCGCCCCCTTGAAGAATTGTGGTGGGGGTTTCGAGAACCAGTTCCCCTTTCTTCGTCGCATGATTGTGGCAGGCGGTGCAGTTCTGCTTGAGGATGGGCAGGATTTCGGCCTCAAAATCAACCGGTCCGTCGTGTTTCACTTCGGCGATGGCGATTGGCGCGGAGTCTTCCGCGCGGGCTGCGCCGATCGGCAACAACCATGACACTGATGCCAGCATCCATGACAACGTGGATAACCGTCGTGAGTCCATGCGGGGGGCTCGCTCAACTACGAATGGGTTACTTCTGTACGACAATTGGAATGGGCTGATGCAGCACGACTGGTTGTCCGCCGATATCGACCTGCGCCTGTACGGCAACATGCGCGCGGGCCCCTTCGGCGGCGTCGGCGGCCGCTTGAATCACCAGTTTGCCTTCGACTTGGTCCGCCGCAACGGCGACTGCGGCCGCGCTGATGCCAACCGTGCCATCCGGCAGGTACAAGCCAAGCGTGACGGGACCGGCGAAGCCGTTACGCCGAGTAATCTTCACCGGCACTTCAATGGTCGCGCCTTGCTTGATCGCGCCGCCAGCCGGCGGCGCGGCGGCCAACGTCAGCGGACCGGGAGCAATGCTAATCGTGATCGGCGTCGAAGCGTCGACGACATTCACCGGCTGCTTGTTGGAGCCATCGGCGGCCTTGGTGAAGGGGACCTGCGTGGTCGACTGGACGTAAATGGTGTAGGCGCCGGGTGGGGCATCGGGCTGCGCGAACAAGTAGAGCGCCGCCTCCTTCTGGTCGGCCGCAACGGTGATCGCCTCGTTTTGCACATTGCCGGGCAGATTGACGGCGGTCAGCGCCAGCGCGCCGGCGAAGTCGCCGCGTCGCGTGGCGGCCAGCGGCAACTTGATCCAGGCGCTCTGCGGCACGCCGATCTGTGGCGTGGCGCAACTCAACAAGTAGGGCGCCGTATGCGCGACTGACATGGATACGTCGTGGGCCAAACGGGAAATGCCAGGTTGATTAACCGCTGTGAATCGCACGGTCGCGGGGCGAACTTCGCGCGAGATTTCCACATCGCCGATCTTTGCCTTGCCAACAAGGTGTAAGGGACCAGTCCAATCCGCGGCGCCTTCGGTTGATGTGAACACCAGCGAAGTGCTCGGCTGTCCTGGACCAATGACCGCTGGCGGACAGGAGACGCCGTCGGGCAGGCCTTCGACAGTTACGGTGATTTCGCCGCCGAAGCCGTCTTGACGCAGCGCGAAGACGCGGAGCGTGTCGGTTCCGCCCTTTCGCAATAGATTGGTCCAAGGTTGTGGGGCCTGTAGGCCGTTGATGGGAAACTCGGCCAGCGCCACAAGCCGAAAATCAGGCGACTCGCGGCGGATGGCGAGACGGTAGACGAGCGCCGGGTGAGCGCGCGTTTCCGAATAGAGGTCGCGCACGGCCACGCGATACTCAGCGTCGGCTGGGCAAGCAAGTCGAAACACCGGGTCGCCGGCGGCGGTATTGAACGCCTGTCCGCCAACATTTGCCGGAGCATCGTCTTCGGCCTTAAGCTCCGTGATTTGCGGCTCCCCCTTTTCGTTTTTAGTCACCTGCTGGATGACGAGCAGGGGATCGGCGGGGACACCAAGCCGCTGCGAATAGATTTCGATCCAGTAGACCTCATCTTTCTTGCCGTTAAAGGAGAACACGTCGAGATCGGCGAGTTGGGCGAACTGGCCCATACATTCGCAAGGTGGCGTCACGACTTGCGGCGGATCGGCGTTCGGCTCTTGTTCAAGAACGATCGGCGCTGTTGCAAATGAAACAAGCACGGGATTCGACGTGCCGGCGGGGCCGCTCAGTCGATAGTTGACGCCATCAAGCGCGGCCGATGGGGGTTCGATCGGCACGTCGAGGGCGAGACGCTGCCGCGTTGCCTCATCGGCGGGTAGTTCGAGTTCGACGGCGAGCATTTCCAGTGGCCGCCCGTCGGCGGAACCTAGTTCCGTCGGTTGGCCGCCGGGGAGATTGCGACCGTAGATCGTGACGGGCGTCTTCACGCCGGACTGCACCGCGGGCGGAAAGACAAAGTCGATATAGGGCGCCGACGAGATGCTGATGCGGTAGGTGTAATCGGGGCCGCCGCGGTATTGATGGTCGAAGACCTTGAGCCGGTATTCACCATCGGTTGGCACGGCGAAGTCGAAAAGCGCGTCGTGATGATTGAATTCGCGACCGGAATCGAGCAGGTGACCTTGCGCGTCGTAGAGATCGAACGAAACATCCATGCGCGAGTCGACGCGCTCGGCCCAGGCGTCGATGATCAGCCGCGCGCCCTTCGTTGCGGTAAAACGAAACCAATCGACATCCTTGGCTGGTTCGGCGCGGCCATTGGCCCACGAGTTGATGGGGATCTCGGTGGCTTGCTCGGCCGCTTGGTTCGGCTCGACTTCCAAGGTCTCGGCCCGATCGCCGATGGCAAAGCACTTGGGATTGGAAATGCCATAGGCGCCGACAGCCCGCAGTTCGTACATGCCGGGGGGCACGTCGGCGGCGATCGTGACATGGAACTGGTTGGCGACCGGTTGCGGCTGTGGTTGCCCCTCGACGGCCTGTGTCTTTTGAGTGGCGGTAATGCCTGGATGCGTGAATTGAAGTTGGTTGACCCCTTCGAGGTCGATGCCGGCGGTGATGGTCAGGTCGAGTTCGGCGCCAGCACGTCCGCCGGCGGGAAAGATGGCGGTGATTCGCGTGGCAGGTAGTTGCGCGGCGACCGGAGCGGCGCCCAAAAAGCAAATGATCGCCGCGAGTAGGGCTGGCCGCTGGATGCGTAAGCGCTTTGGGGTGCGGCCGACGGCAATGACCATCGGTTCATTCCTGGCAGGCTAGTGGCGGAAAGGAAAGACGCAGCGAGCAGGGGTGATCGAATGCTGGCGAGACAGGGGTGGGATGCGGACGTACGGCAGGCAAGGGGGAGCGGCCGATCTGTCGGCCTGCGCGGGCTACTATAACCCACGGCGCGGCGAGAAGAAACAAGATAGGCAGGTTTTGTTGACCTTTGGGCTGGCGGGCGATTGTGGACCTGGGGGGCCTACAATACGGAAAATCGCTACGATTGCGTGATGGTCGCCGCGGCGACTGTCCGAAGAAAACAAGGCATTGCCTGTATCCGCCGCGCGGGGGCGTCGAGCCGCGCGCGAGGCGCTAGAAACTAGGGAAGGAACTGCTCGATGGCGCTGAAGTTCAATCGCAAATGCCTGCTCACGTCGCTCTCTATGCCGCTCGCCATGGTTTCGCTGGCGATGGCCGCACCGCCGCCGCTCGAACAGGCGCTGAAACTCGCCCCGATACAGCGCGATGTGGAATATGCCCAGCCGACCGCCGAAGAGGCGGCCAAATGCGCCATTCAGGCCGAGTCGATTGGCGATGGCAAGGGCTGGGTCGTGCGCGATGCTAGCGGGCAGGTGCTGCGCAAGTTTGTCGACACGAACAGCGACAATGTGGTTGACCAATGGAGTTACTACCGCGATGGACTCGAGGTCTATCGCGATATCGACCTCAACAACAATGGCAAAGCGGATCAATACCGCTGGTTGAACACCGCGGGGAGTCGCTGGGCGCAAGACACGAACGAAGACGGCAAAATCGATGCCTGGAAAACGATTTCGGCCGAGGAAGTTTCGGCCGAATTCGTGCGTGCCTTGATGGACGGCGACGACGAGCGTTTTGGCCGCTTGTTGCTTACCGAAGCTGAATTGAAGGAACTAGGTTTAGGCGAGGAAAAAGCGAAGGAAATCGCCGGCAAGCTGCAGTCGGCGATCACTGAATTTCGCGAGTCCGCGCGTACCCAAAAGCTGGTGTCTCCCAAGTCGGAGTGGGTGCAATTTGCCGCGACACGACCGGGTATCGTTCCCAGCGGCACCCAAGGTTCGACTAAGGATCTGTTGGTTTACGAGAACGTGGCGGCTTTGATCGACGGCGAGAACAAGCCAAGCCAGGTGCCGGTTGGCACATTAGTGCAGGTGGGAACCACATGGCGATTGATCGCCATGCCCGTACTCGACGGACAATTGGCCCACTCGGAGTTGCCGCAGTTCTTTCAGCCGTATCTCAAACCAAACTTCGACGAGCAACAGGCGCAGGCGCCAGACACCAAGGTGCAGGAACTGCTTGCCAAGCTGGAAAAGCTGGATCAGGAAGCGACGAAGGCCGGCCCTGAACAGTTGGGGGCGCTAAATACGCAACGGGTAGACATCCTGGAACTGCTGACCGACGCGGCCAGCACCGACGAAGAGCGCAGCCAGTGGCGTCGCCAACTTGCCGACACCATCAGCGCGGCGGTGCAGTCAGGGGCCTTTCCCGATGGCGTGGCGCGGCTTGGCGTGCTGTATGACAAGCTGCGCAAGGAGGGTGGGAACGAGGATTTAGCGGGCTACGTGCGTTTTCGCAGTTTGACAGCCGAGTATGGCCAAAGCCTGCAGGACGAGAAGGCCGACTTCGCCAAGATCCAAGAGAAATGGCTGGCTGATTTGGAGCAGTACATCACCGAGTATCCCAAGTGTTCGGACACCAGCGAGGCGCTATTGCAGTTGGCAATCGCCAAAGAGTTCGCCGGCCAGGAAGATGGCGCGAAGGAATATTACCAGCGAATTGTGAGCGACTTTGGGCAGTCGACGGCGGCGCCTAAGGCAGCAGGCGCCACGCGGCGACTCGATTCGGTCGGCAAACCAATTGTTCTGCGTGGGATGGGAACAAACGGCAAGACAGTCGACTTGGCGCAGTACAAGGGGCGGACTGTACTCATTCAGTACTGGGCCACCTGGTGTCAGCCCTGCAAGGCCGACATGTTGCAGCTCAAGGATTTACAGGCCAAGTACGGCAAGGCCGGCTTTTCGGTGGTGGGCGTCAACCTCGACACCGACAAACAGGATCTGGCGGCGTTTCTCAAAGAGAATCCGCTGCCGTGGGCCCAAATCTACGAACCGGGCGGACTGGACAGCCGGCTGGCCAACGAGCTGGGCATCTTGACATTGCCAACCATGATTCTGGTCGACAAGCAGGGGAACGTGGTGAATCGCAACATCCACGTTACCCAGATTGAGAATGATCTGAAGCAGCAGCTTAAGTAACTCGCTGCGACAAGAGCCGACGTCAAAGAAATAGCCCCGGCGCCGCGGTCGAGTGAAGAGACTCGACAAACGGCGCCGGGGCTTCCTGCTTGTACTGCGGGCTTGTGCTGCGTTATGTCAAACGTGGCGGCCGGAATCGGCTACCACGACCAATGCTTGTTACGGCGCCGATTCAAACCAGGACCAGGGGCGGCCTGGGCGCGCTTCTTCTTTCGATTCGTCAGTTTTGGGGTACGTCGCTGGCGGTACTCTCGGTTCTTTTGCTCGGCCGATTGATACTCAGCGCCCTCGGCTTCGTATTCCCATTCCGCGTGCATTGGCTACTCCTTGTGCTGGAAACCACGTTCTAGCGCCACTTGGCGCTTGACT
The DNA here is from genome assembly GCA_019694455.1 of Pirellulales bacterium. Lineage (NCBI taxonomy): Bacteria > Pseudomonadati > Planctomycetota > Planctomycetia > Pirellulales > Pirellulales bacterium. The sequence goes on along the minus strand of JAIBBY010000074.1, from coordinate 8,190 downwards.
GTTCCCGTTGCAAAAGCAACCAACGCGCCCGGCCAGGCCGCCAATACGAAATGCAATTAGAGAGATAGCAGCTAACACGCTGTCGCTGCGCTGGTTAGCGATTTTGAGAAACGGTCGATTTTCCTCGTCGGCGCTCGGTGGGCCGCCGGCGCGCTTCCCTGGTCTGGTGAGGGGGCGACAGGCCTCTGTAAGCCGCGAGACGCTCACGGGTTACGGCGCGGCGGGCTGACTGTTGCGACAATTTGACGCGGATGCCGCGTGCTAACCGATGCCGTCTAAAGAACTTGCGATCAGTCACCAACTCGGGGATCAGTTTCACCATTTTGGTGAAATGCGCAGCATGAACCGCGGCGCGCAGCGAGAGCGGGACACGCTGCGTACACGCGCAAAAAACGATGCGGAAATGATGGTGCGCCGCTTGAAGAGAACGGGCTCTCTAGTTCGTCAAGCAGGTGTGCGCGCGTGCGAACGCTGAGCAAGCGTGCGAGGCGAACTGAATTGGCATCAAGAAGCGCAAACGTCTACTGCCGCTTTCCTTGCGACGAGCAGATGGATGCTTACATTAGCGCTGCTCCAAGGCAGATGTCGGGCGGCAATGGTCCGGTGATCGCCGTCCGAAGTGAAAAAATCTAGCAAACATGGATGCCCTCGGTGTGCGTGCAAGAAGCCTCTTCTGTCGCACCCGTCGCTGCACTCCTTTGACGGTCGGGGTCATCGTCGCCTGGGTAATTTGCAAAGACCATGCCAACCCCAATGGGGCATGTGAAGTTGTAAGGGTTACTTGAACTGCACCGAGTCGCGAGCTGGGTCGCTCATCGCGGCAATCGCCGCAAACGATGCAGCGAACAGACCTTGCCGAATTCGGCGGATTGCCCTAAAAATTCGCCGCCTTGCGGGCATGAGATTCGCTCTATGTCCGCGGACCTTCTCTCAAGGCATGGATGACTTGAGACGGCCCATCTATTTTCACCCGACACGAATGGAATCGGTCGATGGTTGAAACCACCGAGCTTGCCCCGTCGTTTTTGTTTCTCGGTTTGATCCAGCTTGCCGGTGTGGTCAGCGCGATTGCCGCGCACCGCAGCAGCGGCACCGCGAGCCAAGGATTCTGCCAACTCATTTCGCTCGCCTGCATGGGGTTTGCTGGCCTGAGCGCGCTACTCAGCTTGAGCGCGGAGCCCGGCAAGAGCCTGTTCTGCGGCGCCTTCCTGGCGGTGACCATGCTGACGGCGACCTTCGATCGCTGTGGTTTTGGCCTGGCGCCCGCCACCAGTGGCGAGTGACCTGCAAGCGGCAATGCTATCGTCAACGAGGCGTTGCTGGTTTGGGCAGGCTGCGGCAAGTTCCCCGGCTGAGTGATTGGCGGCCGGCCGCAAATTCCAAAAAATACTTCCTCTCCGCGCAATCGCGAACCGACACCTAATGATGCGGGTGAACGGTACGCGAAGACTCCCCGCGAAACGTCACGATCGGCGCAGGGCCGATCGCTTGGACGATTCGCCTGAGATTCTCGTGGCACGCCACTCGCCAGCTCCTGGCCGGGAGGTTCCTTCGGCTGGAGCCAAGCAACCGCAGCCGCTTCACTGCGGCGGCAGCGACGTGGTCGGCGCATGCCGCCGAGAATCCAGCACGAAACAGGGAGGCCTCAGACCATGAGAATCGCCATCTTCGCAGCGTTGGCTGTCGCCGCGCTGGCGAGCGTGCCGACGGCGCACGGCGGCAATCGCGAGATTGCGTTGCAGATCGGCAAGGATCTCCGCGCCAGCGGACAACTGACCGACTACAACATCAGCGTCAAATACAAAGACGGCACCGCCTGGCTTTCGGGCCGGGTAAGCAACGAACAACAGCTCGAAACTGCGCTTTCGCTGGCCCAACAGTGCGAGGACGTGACGCGGGTTGTGAATCAGCTTCAGGTTGGCCGCGGTGGCCAGCGGGCCCGGGGGAGCATGCGGATGCCGCGGCCAGGCGTCCGGCACGCCAGTGCCGAGCAATACGCCGACAGCAGCGCTCCGGAACTGATGCCGGCCAATGCTCCGCGGATGCCGATGCCGGCGCACCGCATGGCGCGGCGTCCGGTGCGCCGCGTGGATCACGTGGCCAATTGCCCTCCTGGCAGCGGTATGGTGGACGGCGGCATGATGGATGGTGGAATGGTTGACGGCGGCATGGTCGGTGGCGGTCCGTTGCCGGCCACTGGCTACGGCGCCGCGGGTGGCGCCGCTCCGGCAATGTACGACAACCCGAGCATGCCTAACTATGCCTGGCCTAGCTACGCTGCTTACCCCAATTACGCGGCGCTGACCTACCCCAAGCAGTACTCGCCGACCGCCTGGCCGTACATTGGGCCGTTCTATCCCTATCCGCAGGTGCCGCTGGGCTGGCGGAAGGTGACCTTGGAATGGGACGACGGCTGGTGGTTCCTCGACTTCAAGGACTCCCCCTCCAACTGCTGGTAGTCTGAACGAAGTACTGATCGCACAAGCCTCCGCGGAAACGCGGGGGCTTTTTTTATGGACATGTCTTTGCCTAGCTTCGCGCCATTGCCGGCGCCAATTGGCGGTAGAACGCCAGCGTTTGCGTAATCGAAAAAAGCCGCAAGTTCGGCAAGGCTTCTCACGATAATTGAGACTGTCTGTGAAAAGCCCGGCGCATGGCGCGCCGCGCGATCCTGGCGAGTGAAGGCGACGGAAGGACCCGTCCATGACAAGGCAGCATCAGGCTCTGGGACTCGTTTTGGCGTTTGGCCTCTTGGCTGGCGCCACAGGCTGCACGGTCCACTCGGGTCCGTCGATCGGCCTCTTGGCGTATCCGATCCCGGTGTCGCCGTACTTCCAGAAGCGACTGGAAGACAAGGCCTGGAACCGTGAGCGTTACGAGCGGGTGCCGATCATGGGCCCGATCACGCAGGGCGGCCCGCCAATCGCGCTCGATCCGCCATCGCCCGACGAGGTGATGACCGCGCTGGAGCGTGCCCGCAGCGTACAAGGGGGCGTGCCCTTCTTGCATTCGGTGCATCGCGACAACGTGCGCATCGTGACCGAAAAGATCGCCGACTATGTCGATCCGGTGCGTGTTTACCCGTTGGTTGGCCCCGCGCAGCAGCACCATGCTCATTACAAGTGCGCGATCTATTTCACCGAGACGACGCGGGTGGGCTGGCCACTGCCGCACACGGTGCGCGACGAAGACACGATGGAAGTGGTGTACGTGGACCACAACCACTTGCACATCGTGGGCGCGAGCGACGACACGATGACGAGCAATTACTGATCGAGAGCCAGCGGCAAGGATGGCGCATGTCGAGTCGCGAAGTCTTTCACGCTGGACCGCGCTCGGGGCATCGACGGCGCCTTAGTCGCTTCTATTGGCCGCTGAGCCTGATGGCCGCGGCGCTGCTCGTTTCCGCCGCGCGGGCTGGCGACCATGCGAGCGATCAGTTCGCGGTGGGCGCCGCGCACTATTCGGCGGGGCGCTGGGCGCTGGCGACCGAGGAGTTCGAGGCGCTATTGGCCTCGGCGCCCTTGGACCCCAAGGCGGAACTGGCGCGCTTCTATCTGGCCGAGGCGCTGATGCAGCAAGGCAAGTACGCCGCGGCGCGGAATCATTACTGCGAATATCTGCGCCGGCATCCGGCCGGCAAGCACGCCACGCAGTGCGAGTTTCGCCAAGGGGAGGCGAGCTTCCTGGCGGGCGACCTGTCGGTGGCGCGCGGCGACCTGACGGCGTTCTTGAGGAAGCACGCCGACCATTCACTGCGCGTCTACGCGGCGGCCTACCTCGGCGATTGCGAGCTAGCGGATCGTGACTTTCCGTCGGCCGAGCGGCAATATCGCCAGGCGCTGGAGGGCGGCGCCGATTCGCCGGTCGCCGGCGCCGCACGACTGGGCCTGGCGCGCACCTTGGAGCGGGCTGGCAAGCCGCGCGAAGCCGCGGAGTTGTTTTCTGAACTAGCGCAATCGAATAGCGCCGTAGTAGCGCGCGAAGCGCGGTTTCACTTGGCGACGTGCGCCTACGCAGCCCAGGATTATGAAAAGGCGGTTGCGGCGGTCGACGCCTTGGAAAAGTCGGACCCGACCAGCAGCCTGGCGCCGAGGGCTCGGTTGCTACGCGGTTGGTCGCTTTATCAACTGGAGCAGTTCGACGCGGCGGCAGACCAGCTTAAGTCGCTGGCCAGCGATGAGACCGTGGCGGTCGAGGCGCGGTATTGGCTGGGGCTGACGCAAAAGCGGCAAAAGGAGTATGCCGCTGCGATCGCCACGCTGCGCTCGCTGGCTGCCGATCAGCCGAAGCATGAACTGGCCGCAGCAGTTCATTTTCATATTGGCGACGCGCTATTGGTATCGGGCGACACCGCTGGCGCCGACGCTGAGTTTCAACAGTTGCTCGACCATTGGAAGGGGAGCGAATGGGCCGACGACGCGCTATTGGGACGGGCACGGGCGGCGGCTACGCGCGGAGACATCGAAGTCATCACCGCTTGCCGCGCGCAGTATGAGTCGCAAGGCGCGGGTGACGCGCTGCGCGACGAGTTTCGCCGGGCGCTAGCGCGGGGGCAGATGGCGGCGGGCAACGCCGACGCCGCCATCGATGCTTGGCAGGAACTGGTGGAGGATCGCGCCACGCCCCGCGACTCGGACCGCAGCGCTTTGGCAGAGGCGTATCGCCGGGCGGGACGGCACAACGAGGCGATGGGCGTCTTGGACCATGCGGCAACTGACACGGATGAGTTGAACGAGCGGGCCTTGCTGACCCGTGGGCAGACGCTGGTCTCGATGGAGCGTTACGACGACGCATTAGCCTGCCTGGAGAAATATCTGACGGGTCCGAAGGGCGAGGCAAAGCGCGGCGCCGTCGCGATCGCGCGATCGCAGGCCGCGCTGTGCCAAATCAAACTCGGCAAGATCGACGAGGCGCGAGAGTCCATTGGCCGGCTGACATGGGACCAGGACGACGACAACGCCTGGATCGCCACGGCTCAATTGGCCGAGGCGGCGCTAGCGGCCGGCGAGACCGATTTCGCGGAAGAGTTGTTCGGCCGATTGACGGTGGACGGGGCGCCGGCCGAGTTTGTCGCGCGCGGTTTGTTCGGCCAAGCGCGAATCGCGGCGCGGGCCGAAAAGTACGAAGCAGCCGACGAGTGTCTGGCGGAGTTGTCCAAACGCTGCCCCGAATCGCCACTTGAGGGGGACGCGGCTTTGCTGCGGGCCGGGGTGTTGGAAAAGCTGGACCGAATCGACGAAGCGCTGCATTTGTATTTGCAAGTGCGCCGCACGCGCGAAGGGACGCCGCTGGCGGCGCGGGCCACCTATGGCGCGGCGCGAGCGCATCGGCGCGCAAGGCAATACGCCGAGGCGGCGAACTTGCTTGCGGAACTAGTCGAGCTGAGCGATCCGCCGGGTGGCCGCGACCAATTGTTGTATGAGCAAGGTTTGACGCTCGTGCAACTCGAACAGATCGACGGGGCGGCCAAGGTCTTCAACCACATTCATTGCGATCATCGCGACAGCGCGCATTGGGCCGACGCGACCTATCGCCTGGCGGAGTTTTCGCAACGCAAAGGGGACTACGACGCGGCCGGCCAATTGCTTGAGGATTTACTCAACGAACCACAGGCCAAGGCGCTTTGGGATTACGCGTTGTATCTGCGCGGGCAGATCGCCGCGGAGCAAGGGGAATGGACCAAATCGGCCGACCTGATGGAGCGCTTGCTCGCGGACTGTCCGGAGAGCAAGCTGCGGCCAGAAGCGAAATTTTGGCGGGCGGAAGCGCTGTTTCGCGCGGGCGACGTGGAGGGGGCGCGGCGCGCGTTCGATCGACTGGCCGGTGAGTTGGCCGACCACCCCACAAGCTGGCAACCGACAGTGCGATTGCGGCGTGCGCAGTTGATGGTGGCGCAAAAAGATTGGCCTGGCGCCCAGGAACTGCTCGAGGGATTTGACAGCGAGTATCCAGAATTTCAACAGCAGCACGAGGTCGATTACTTGCGCGGCCGCTGTCTGGCGAACGACGCGCTATTTGAGGAAGCGCGCGAGGCGTATCGCCAGGCGACGCGATCGGCCGCCGGCAAGACCGAAACGGCGGCGATGGCGCAGTGGATGATTGGCGAGACGTATTTTCATCAAAAAAACTATCGCGCCGCCATCAAAGAGTATTTGCGAGTCGAGATTTTGTACGCGTTTCCCACCTGGCAGGCCGCCGCGTTATTGCAGGCGGGCAAGTGCCACGAACTGTTGGGCGAGCGCGACGCCGCGGCCGAGTTGTTTGGCCGGCTGCTGAAGAGCTATCCAGAAACGGAATTCGCCGACGAGGCCGCTCGGCTGCTGTCGCTGGCCAGGCACGACGAAGCGACCAAACGCTCGTAGGACGGAAGATATGAACACGCGCAAGCAGATCGTTCGTGGGCTGCGGCAACTCGTGCTGTCGTGGGCAGTGCTCGGCGCGCTGGCGCTGGCTTTGGCTTCGCATGGCGCCGCGGCCAATGGGGCGGAGGAAGCCACAGCTAACGCAGCGGCGCAGAGGGCGGAGAGCGATTTTATCGAAACGCGGAATTTGATCGGCATCTTGCGCGATGGCGGTCTGGTGATGTTTCCGCTGTTCGGCTGTTCGCTGGTGCTGGTGGCGGTGGTCTTTGAAAGGACAATCTGCCTGCGACGCGGTCGCGTGGCGCCGGGCCCGTTTGTGAAGCGGTTCTTGCATCAGTTGCGCGAGGGAGAGCTTGATCCGCAAACGGCGCTGGGACTGTGCGAGGACAACGGCAGTCCCGTGGCGCAGGTGTTTGGCGCGGCGGTGCGCAAATGGGGGCGGCCAGGGGTCGAGGTGGAGCAGGCGATCCTGGACACCGGCGAGCGCAAGGCGAACGAATTGCGACGCTACTTGCGCGTGCTCAATGGGCTCTCGACGGTGACGCCGCTATTGGGACTGTTGGGAACGGTCATGGGCATCATCCGCTCGTTCAATGCGATCGCCGGCGCGGCGGCGATGGGCCGCCCCGAGGCGCTGGCGCACGGCATCGCCGAGGCGCTGATTACCACTGCCACCGGACTGGCGATCGCGATCCCGGCGCTGGTGGCTTACTTGTTCTTTTTGGGGCGCGTCGACCAGTTGATCATGCACATCGACGCATTGGGACAGGAGATTGTGAACATCATCTCCGCCGAAGGGAGCCGGCCGAGTGGCCGCGTGAAAGCGACGCGGGCCGCGCGGGACGCTGCCTAGTTTCTGCCCGGGCGAGGAGCATCTGCATGCCGCTCAAGACCACGACCGACGAGATGCCGGCGCTCAATCTCACGTCGATGATCGACGTGACGTTTGTGCTAATCATTTTTTTCATGGTCGGCACGCAGTTCATCAATCCCGAGCGCGACATCAATCTTGAGGTGCCGCAGGTCGGTTCGGCTGGCGCGCTTTCCGAGGCCCCGGCCCGCAAGGTGATCAATGTCTTTGAGGACGGGCGCATCGAGTTGGCGCAAGAATCGGTGACGCTCGACCAACTCGCCGCCCGGCTGAGCGCCTCGCGGGCGCAGTACGCCGATCTGGGCGTATTGGTGCGCGGTGACGCCCGGACCGATTTTCAGCGCGTGGCCGAAGTGCTCAACGCCTGCCGGCAGGCGGGCATCGCCGAGCTGGGGATCTCTGTGAAGGTGGCGCAGACCGCGAGGCGAACGCGTTGATTGCCAACGTCACCGCAAATTGGCAGCACGACGCGGGAGGCCCGCAATGGATGTGGTGGGCGCTGTGGATCGGCCTGGCGCTGCTGACGATCAGCCTTTTGGTGCTGATGAAGACGCGCTGGGGCCAGACACAGCCCTTGGGTAAGTGCCTCGCGCTGTCGCTGCTTGCGCACCTGTTGTTGGCCGGCTACGCCACCAGCGTGCAGATTGTGAACACCACATTTCGCGGCGGCGCCGATCATGTGGTGCGAGTCAGCGAAGTGGCGGGGGTAGACAACGCCTTGCCGGAGGTGCAAGACGTCGCCGATAGCGAACCCACAGCCGCGAAGCCGTGGGATTTGGCCGCCTCGGCCGCGGAGTTGCCAGAACTGCCAGAGCCCGAACCACGTGACGAGCCTTTGCCGGCCAACGAACCGCTGGCCGACGTGCCGCCCGACCCGGCGCCGCCGCTGGCAGCGCCCTTGGGGGCAACGCCGGGACCGATGAGCGTGGCCAACGAGCGCCCGCTGGTCGAGCG